>JAABTU010000476.1 GCA_011389715.1 Desulfotignum sp. | reverse complement strand
GTGGTCAGATAAATGCCGGAAAAAACCAGTGCCGCCCCCACAACAATTGCCGGGGTAAGGGGTTCATCCAGGATCAAAAACGATAGAACAATGGCGCTTACCGGGACAAAATTGATGAAAACACCGGCTTTTGTGGGACCGATTTTCTGGATACCCTGATAATACCAGAAAAATCCCAAAACCGTGCCGAAAAAACCCAGATAAAAAAGGGCCCACCAGTTTTCCGCTGTGTATAATGGAACAGCCTGGAACAGTCCGCTGGAAAGGGCGGGGAAAAAGAGCATCACCGTACCGGCCACAGAGGCATAACACACAGCCGCCACCGGAGAAAGGGTTTTCATCACCTGTTTTCCCAGAAGGGAATAGGACACCCAGGAAACCACACATCCCATGATTGCCAACTCACCCGGGCCTGTGCCGCTGTGCAAAAGACTGGCCAGGTGTCCGTTGGAAATGACGGTTACGGCACCGGTGACCGACAAAAGCAGGCCCAGTATTTTACCGACGGTCAAAGATTCCTTGAACAAAAGCGCGGCAAACAGACTGATGAAAATCGGGTTGGTGGCAATGATCAGGGAGGCCCGGTTGGCATTGATATAGGTTAGGCCTGTGAAAAAGAAAAGGTTATAGGCAAATATGCCGGTCAGCCCGGACAGCAGAATCCAGAACACCTGGGCCGGTTTTATGCGCGGCAGCCTGCCTTCCAGGCGGATGGTCAGAATTACCAGAAAAAAAGAGGCAATGGCAAACCGCAAAAATGCAGCACACTGGGGGGCTACCTCTCCGGCAATTTTTTTCCCGGCAATAAAGGTGCCGCCCCAGAAAAATGCGGTTAAAAACAGCTTGATAAAGGTCACCTGTAAATCCTTTGTTGTCCCGGGTGTCAAAAAAATGGGTGTACAAAATCTGTGTCAAAATGGCTGTATTTGCACAGATTCTCAGTCAAAAGTCAACCATAGTGTCGTAATCTCTGAATATTAGCCATAAACGTGCCAGTTTTTCCGGTCACTGTGTGCAGCACTCTGTCCCAAACCCCGCCCCTGGTGGTGTCCTGTGCCCGGCCCGAGATCCTCCGGCTCTGACGGTCCGTTCACAGGACACCACCAGGGGCTTCCCATAGAAGCGTATGCTGCTACAGCAAATATGCAGTCGGAATCTGTTGCCTGTACAATTGTTTGACAGGGCTTTACAAGATTCAGGCCTTTGCCGTATAACATGGGGGACGGTATTTTGACTGTTTTTGTCCACAGGATCATTGAAGATCCTGTGCTATCCGGATGCGCCGACAAGGGGGCTTAATGCATGTGCAACAGAACAACCGGTTTTCATCCCAGAATATCTGTAAAATTCTGGTGCATGCAAAGCTGATATCACCGGACCAGGCAAGAGATCTGATTCGCCGGGAAAAAGGGGTGAAAGAAAGTCTCTATAATGCAGGCAAAAACACTGTGTTCAAAGGACTTTCCAGACAGGAGGCAGTCGCCCGCATGACCCTGATTGATGTGATGGTTCACCTCAGGCCCAAATCCAAGAACCAGTCGGGTACTTTTCTGGATGAAGATATGATTTACCGTGCCCTGGCAGGGGCCTGGAAACTGGAATTTATCAAAGTAGACCCCCTGGACCTGGACCTGAATCTGGTGACAGGATTTATTTCAAAATCATTTGCCTTCAAACACCTGCTGCTGCCGGTAAAAGTTGCGGCAGGCAAACTCATGGTGGCAACCCCTGATCCCTTTAATCTTGAGGCCATAAAAGATGTGGAAATGGTGTCAAAACTCAAGGTGGTCCCCATGCTCAGCCCCAGGTCGGATATCGAAAAACTGATCCAGGAATTTTTCGGATTCCGGTATTCCATTTCAGCGGCCCAGGACCTGTTTGCCGGCAAAGGGGTGGACTTAGGGAACCTGGAGCGGTTTGTCACCCTGACCCCACAGGGGGACCTGCCGCCCACGGACCAGCACATTGTCAATGCAGTCAACCATCTGTTCACCTATTCCTTTGACCAGAAAGCCAGCGACATCCATATTGAGCCCAAAAGAGATATCTGTCTGGTACGCATGCGTATCGACGGTGCCCTGCACACGGTGTACAAACTGCCCAAACAGCTGCACAATGCAGTTATCAGCCGCATTAAAACCCTGTCCGGCCTGGATATGGCGGAAAAAAGACGTCCCCAGGACGGCCGCATCAAAATGGTCAAAGAGGAAACCGGGGTGGAAATCCGGGTGTCCACTATTCCGGTGGCCTTCGGGGAAAAAGTGGTGATGCGGATCATGGATCCGGATATCCTGTTCCAGGATCTTGAAAAACTGGGATTTTCCGGACAGGATCTGGCCAAATACAAAAAACTGATCACCCTGCCTTTCGGCATTGTCCTGGTGACAGGTCCCACCGGGTCGGGAAAATCCACCACCTTGTATTCCAGCCTGCGCATGCTGTCTTCGGCTGAGGTGAATATCACCACCATTGAAGATCCCATTGAGATGATCCATGAGGAGTTCAACCAGATTTCCGTGCAGCCGGCGGTTGATGTGACCTTTGGATCAGTGCTGCGCAATATCATGCGCCAGGATCCGGATATTATCATGGTGGGGGAAATCCGGGACCTTGAAACAGCACAGGCTGCAGTGCAGGCTGCTTTGACCGGCCACCTGGTGTTGTCCACCTTGCACACCAATGACAGTGTTTCTGCTGTTTTCCGGCTGCTGGACCTGGGCATTCCGCCATATCTGGTGCATGCTTCCTTGAACGGCATTGTTGCCCAGCGCCTGGTGCGCAAAATCTGTCCCCATTGTATCGAGGGCATTGAAATGGATGCCGAAGCGCTTTCGGAACTGGGGCTGGATGTTGCCAAAAGCGGTACCATCAGCCTTCGTCATGGAAGAGGATGCAATAAGTGCCGCGGGACCGGTTATAAAGGCCGGATCGGTATCTATGAAATACTGCCCTATACAGAATCACTCAAACAGATGAGCACCCCGAACGGCAGCCTGAAAGCCATGCGGAACAAGGCCATGGAAGAGGGACTGGTGCTGCTGCGCCATAACGGGATCCAGAAAATGCTCCAGGGCAGGACCACATACCAGGAAATTCTGCGTACTACCTGGGACCTGTTTTGACATCCCCGCCGGAATTTTTCTTCCATAGCCCTGAGCTTGGCAGGGGATGGATCAGCGGTATTGTTTGTCCAAAGCGGCGTAAAACCCCTTCCTTCAGGGAGGGGAGGTGTCAACGGACCATATCCCCTGGATGAATATCTCTGACAGAAGATAAAATCATGACCGTGGATGCAATGTCTTCGGTGTGCAGCACAATAAGCCTGCCGGATGTCAGGGGCTCAAGTTGGATATCATTGCTGTCAATGGCTTTTATCGATTCATCGAACGCATCAAAGGCAGACCGGTTTTCCTGGCGGACGGAATAGATCTGTCCGGGATGGATATCATGATCCGCCCCTTTGTTGATAAAGGCTAGGACAAAATCATTGATCATCACTCTGTGGTCCTGGGAACAGATGATGGCCGCATCAATGGGGTCAGGGTCCTGTTGCACCGTCAGTTCGGGTGTGCGTTCATAATAGGCCATGATCCGGTCCCCTACATTGGCATCTTGAAAAGAATCTGTGATCACGGCGGTCACATATCCATTTTTGGATGCCGTCACCTGAATATCTGCTTTTATCAGATGCTGGACACCCTTGAACTGCTCACCCTTGAACTGCTCATTGATTCTCTTGGTGGTGAACACCTGGTAGCGCCGGCCCGGCACCAGTACATCGGGGCTGCCGGGCTTGATATAGAGGATGTCGCTGGTGGACATCATGAGGTTGCCGTCCTGTTCCCTGAGAATGGTACCCAGAGACGGCACCGCCTTTTTTTTGATAAATCCCACACGGCTCATTTTTGAATAAACAAACCCCGGGGTGATCTTTCGGGGCTGATCCTCGGTTTTAAGGACCGCTTCCGGACGGGGTTTTGGGGCAGATGCAACAGGTTTTAAAAAAATCTGAATTTTTTTCCCCGGGTAAATCCAATGGGGATTTTTTATTTGTTTGTTCATTTCCCAGAGACCTGGCCAGTCCCACTGGGAATTGTAAAATTTTTCTGACAAATCCCAGAGGGTATCCCCTTTCTGGATGGTGTAGTAAAATCCTGTATCCTGGTCCGGGTTGAACGCTTCAGATTTTTCGGCTGCCGCCATGGGTGGATGCCCAAAAAGAATAAAGGGTAAAATAATAAGGACGAGTTTTTTAATGTTCATGGGGTGCCTCCCTGATTAATAGATCCGGGTCCCTTCGGAATTCTTGACTTTATTTACACACCTGTTCTATAAAAAGTCAAGAATTGTTACCTGAAATTACCAGGATTCATAAAAAAATGAAAAAGATTGCCAATCTTTTGTTTGAAGCACGGATCTTAAAAGATCTGAATCGGTCAGGGTATGCCTTTTTGGGTGTTGGGCAGGAAAGCATTGCAGAGCATTGCTTCACCACGGCATTTATCTGCTTTGTCATGGCCCGGCTGGACCCGGAAACCAATGGGGAACGCCTGATGGCCATGGCCCTGGTGCATGATATGGCGGAAGCCAGGACAGGGGATTTCAACTATGTCCAGAAGCAGTATTCCAACACAGATGAATCCAAAGCAATTGCAGGATTGACAAAAGATCTGCCCTTTGCTGCAGATATCACATCACTGATTTCAGAATTCAATCTCGGAGAAACAAAAGAGGCCCGGCTGGTCAAAGATGCTGACCAGCTGTCATTCATTCTTGAATTGAAAAAGCTCAAAGATATCGGGGCCACCCCTGCGGACAAATGGCTCATGGTGGTTCTGGAACGGCTCAAAACAGAGACAGGACAAAAGATGGCCCGCAGTATCATGGAAACAGGGTGGGATGAGTGGTGGCTCCATGATTATACGGAATAAAAAAAACAATAGATTCTACCTGCAATGACATCAGATGCCATATCCGTGCTTTTTGTGACAGACACCCGTGGTACCGGCACGGCCGACCCCTTTGAAAAAGCAGAAGGATTCCGTGTCCGGTATGCTGAAGACAGGGACCAGTGCCTTCAGATTGTCACATCATTTCACCCGGACATTGTACTGGTGGATCCGGGATCAGGCACAGCCATGGATGCGGCCCAGGCCTGGATCAGGCAGCTGGCTGAAGTTTCGTTCCCCTTTACACCCGGATTCTTTCTGGTGACAGATGCTTTTGTGACCATGGAAGACAAATGCCGGTTCAGGGCATGGGGCTATGATGAGGTCATACCACGACCCGTTCAGAACCGGGAGATCCGGTATCTGTCGCACCCCTACCTCAGGCACAAAACCTTAGAACAGCAGATCTTCATCAATAAACAGACCATCCAGCAGGCCCGCACCTATCTGGATAGATTCAAACAGAATCTTTTTTCTGTTAAAAAGGAGTTGTCTTCTGAAAAAACCAGTCTCAACAATGCCCTGAAGCAGATCCATCACATGACCCGGGAACGCAGCCATCTCAAAACCCGGGCCCAGGAGTTGAAACATGCCTTGCAACAGCATATGAACGGATATGAAAAACTGCTTGTCCGGCTGATCCAGAACCGTGTGGAAATTAGCCGCGGCCATGGAGAGCGGGTGGCCCATATTGCCTGTTATGTGGGCAAAAGCCTGGGATTTGATGAAAAAAAGTTGGAGAATCTTCACAAAGCTGGTATGTTGCATGAAATCGGGCTTGTTTTCATGCCCCGGACAGCTGCTGCAACATCTTTTGACCAGCTGACCGATTTTGAAAAGAGCATCCAGGTACAGTATCCGGTGAAAGGAGCAGACCTGCTCAGCCTTTGCAACGCCTTTGAAAAAACCGCACAGATTATCAGGCACCTGCATGAAAATGTTGACGGCTCCGGATATCCCCGGGGATTGAAAAAAGAATATATACCATTGATATCCCGGGTTCTGGCCGGTGCGGACCTGTTTGATACCCTGAAAAATGGTGAAGATATCTGCTGCCTGGAAGACATGATGGCTGCTCTGGAAAATGCGGCAGGGTCCCGTCTGGATCCCCTGGTTGTCAGCCGGCTGCAAAAATATGCCCTCCAGCATATGGGATCTGATGCTTTCCAGGTTCGGGGGGTGGGGGTGGAAGAGCTTGAACCGGGTATGCGCTTAGGGAGTGCGGTTTTCACAGCCACAGGCACCAAGCTGTTCAGTGCGGATACGGTGTTGACAAAAACAGCAATCGACAGGATCATACAGTACAACAGGGAATACCCTGTGGATGACATACTTTATATAAAGGTTTGAAAAATGGACATTTCTTCGGTTATCGGTGTTGTTTCGGGAATAGGATTTGTTCTGGGCACCATATTGCTGGGCGGCAGTATCATGATGTTTGTGAATATTCCTTCGGTGCTTGTTGTGGTGGGCGGAACATTTGCCGCCGCCATGATCGGTTATCCCCTGGCCCAGTTTCTGGGTGTGTTCAAAACCGCTGTCAAGGTGTTCATTTTTAAAATTGAAAAACCCCAGGATATTATCGAAAATCTGGTGGAGATTTCCAATAAAGCCAGGAAAGGCGGGCTGCTGTCCATTGAGGGAGATATCCAGACCACGGTGGATCCCTATCTTGCCCAGGCTTTGCAGATGACGGTGGACGGGGTGAAAACCGCAGATATTGCCGCCATTATGCAAAAACAGATGCAGCTGACCAAAAAAGGGCTGGATGTCGGTGCTGAGATTTTTGCCGCCATGGGCGCCTATGCCCCGGCATTCGGCATGGTGGGAACCCTGATCGGCCTGATCCAGATGCTGGCCAACCTGGATGATCCTTCTTCCATCGGTCCCAAAATGGCGGTGGCCATGATCACCACCTTTTACGGGGCAGTGCTGGCCAACCTGTTTTTTATCCCCATGAGCGACAAGCTCCGGGGCAGAAATGAGGAAGAGATCACCAATATGAATATTATTTTTGAAGGCATTCTTTCTATCCGGGAAGGGGAACACCCCAAGCTCATGGAAGACAAACTCAACATCTACATGTCCAGCAGCAAAAAAGAGCCCCAAACCACCTAATTTTTTAATAAAGAGCAGAACATATGGCTGAAAAAACCGGCACACAGGCAGAAGAAAAGCCATCCCTTGCCAAACCTCTGGAGGAAGAACAGGCAGCACCCAGAAAGCAGGCCACCTGGCTGGCCACATTTGCTGATCTGGTGACCCTGTTGATGTGCTTTTTTGTTCTGCTGTTCGCCATGAGCACCACCCAGCAGGAAACCTATAAAGAGCTGGTCAAATCCCTGCGCAGTGCCCTGGGGGCCCAGACAGTTCCGGAAGCCGGTACCAGGGAAGGTTTGACCATGCATGCCGTACCCTCTGAAGAGCCCTCTGAAAACCAGCAGATAGATGAACTTGGCGGGATGATTGAAAAAGAACTGGATGACATCGTTTCCGAGGTCCGGGAGCTGGTGCTGTTCAACAAACTGGGCGGAGAAGTCAGTGTGGTCAAGACCGAAGCCGGGGTGGTGATCACCATGTCGGATCTGCTCCTTTTTGCACAAGGGGGCACCCGGCTGTCTGAAAAAGGGCAGGACATTCTGCGCAAGGTGGCTTTTGTGCTGTCCAAGCTGGCCTACCGGGTGAAGGTAAAAGGGCACACAGACAGCTCCCCCATCTCATCGGCCATGTTTCCCTCCAACTGGGAGTTGTCTGCTGCAAGGGCAGCCAGGGTGGTCAGGCTTCTGGTGAACAACGGGGTGGCGCCCCAGTATATTTCTGCAGAAGGATATGCCCATTACCATCCGGTTGCCACCAATGATACTGCCCGGGGCAGGGCATTGAACCGGCGGGTGGAAATCGTGTATGAGCGGGACAGTATTGCCCGACAGTTTGCCGGTATGGCCCGGCAGTGATGTTCAGGCCATGGGCCTTGTGGTGGCGGCATCTTCCAGGGCGATTTCCAGTTCTGCAAGACAAATTTCAGAAGTTCCCAGGATATCCGCTTCTTTGGAGCTTGCCAGTCTGGAAATATCTTCCGGCGGCTTGTTTTGTTCCATTTTATTACACACTTTGTTGACCAGCCGGACAATGCACAGCATCAGGTTGCCTGTGTCAAATGAAAGGCTGTGGTGGTCCCTGGCAACAATCCGGTAAGGCTCGGGCAGATACCACCGGGTGAGCAGGTTGAATCCCAAAGAGGGATGCAGGTTGTGCAGGATTTTGTCAATGAGCTGGGGCGGGGGGGAAAAATCAAGGGTTTTGTCTGCCATTATTTTTTCCAGTGCTGTGAGCAGATACAGTTTGCCCATGTCGTGGAGCAGACCGGCAATAAATGCCCTGGGTACCATATCTGTCATTGACAGATAGCGCACCAGCCATTGTGAGCCGATGGCAACAGTCACGGAATGGGTCCACAAATTTTTCTGGTAGGACTGGATCAATGGATTTTTTGAGCGAAATTTCTGCTCCAGCAACACCTTCATGATGACGTTTATCATTTCATCCTGTCCTAACCGGATGACAGCATCCTTGATTGTTTCTACATCATCAAGTCCCCTGTAAAAAGGGGAGTTGGCGGTTTTAAGCACCTGGCTGGTCAATGTGGGGTCCATGCGGATCAGTTCGGAAAGAACCGTGAAATCAGGTTGCTGTGCGGTGGCCTCCTGCTGGATTTTTGCAGCATGGGGATTGAGTACCGGTAAAGCATCTTCCTTTTTGATCTGCTGTTTGATAATGTCAATGATACTGGCGTTTTCCTGCATAAGCTAATACCCTCCCGACAGCCGTATTATTTCGTGGATGGGTCTTGGCTGCAGCAGCCTGGGTATGCACCTGAATATCTCTTCCAGTGTGGTGACCCCCATGGTAACCTTGGCCAGGCCATCTTCCATCAGGGTGACAAGGCCGGTGCTTTCTATGGCAATCCGCCGCAGCTCATAGCTGGTTTTCCGCTGGAGTATCGCCTCTTTCACAAGCTCGTTAAGAATAAGGGTTTCAAATACCCCCACCCGGCCCCTGTAACCGGTATGGTTGCATGCAGGACAGCCTGTCCCTTTTTTGAATGTGTACTTTTCCAGATCTTCAGGATCATAGCCCAGAAATTTCACATCTGCGGCAGTGGGTTTGAAGGTTGTCTCGCAATGGCTGCAGATCCGTCTCAGCAGTCTCTGGGCTATGACACAAACCACGGTGGAGGAGATCAGGAACGGTTCTATGTCCATATTCATCAACCGGATCAGCCCGCTGATGCTGTCTTCCGTGTGAAAGGATGTGATTACCTTGTGGCCGGTGAGTGCCGCATGCACCGCCACATTGGCTGAATAATTGTCCCGGATTTCACCGATAACGATCACATCAGGGTCCTGGCGGACAATGTGGCGCAGGGTTTCTTCAAATGTCCGGTTGATGGCTTCATCAATGGAGCATTGGGAAATTTCCTGGAGCACGTATTCCACCGGATCTTCAGCCGTAACGATGCTGATTTGGGGGCTGCTGATGGCAGATACACACGAATACAATGTGGTGGTCTTACCCGACCCGGTAGGGCCGGTGATGATCATGACACCGGACGGGGCTCCCAGGGCATCTCTTTTAAATTTTTCCAAAATCTTGGGCGCCATGCCGATGTTGTCAAGTTTGATGATCTGGTCGATCCGGTTGAGAATCCGTAATACGATTTTTTCCCCGAATACCGTGACAAAAAAGGAGATGCGCAGATCAAACTGATTGCCAAGGTGATCAAAGGACATCCGTCCACCCTGGTGGCGCCTTTTTTCTGCGATGTTTGCCTTGCATAAAACCTTTATGCGGGCAGAGACCATGGTTGCAGCATCAATGGAAAATATTTTATACGGCACCAGAATGCCGTCAATACGGTACCGCACCTGGAGCCTGGTTTCAAACGGTTCAATATGAATGTCACTGGCCCCCTGTTCGATGGCATTGGCGATAATGGAATCCACAATGCCGATGGCGGTGTTTTCATCCACAACTGCTTTGGATTTCAGGCTGCCTGATCCCAGTTTTTCCAGGCGCTTTTCAATCATGTTTTGCGGGGCTATGCCGATGATAAAATTCTGCCCGAACAGTTTTTCCGCACCGCTGATGTCATCTTTGCTGAAGGGGTCTGCAAATGCCACAAGGACTTTGCCATCTGTTTTTTTTACCGGTACAAAATTATGGGACATGCACCATTTTACGGGAATATTCTCAAGGACGCTCTCAGCAATATCTTCGGTGGAAAGATCAACAAACAAAAATCCCAGCTGGATGGACAAGGCATCGATAAAAGCTTCTTCTGTCATGAACTGGTTTTCGATGATTACCTGGCCCAGGCGTTTTTTTTTCTGGGTTTTTTGAATATTCAGGGCAGTTTCAAGTTTTTCCCGGGAAAGATACCCGAATTCAGTCAGCAAATCACCGATCCGCAGGGAGAGATGATTGGCCCGCAGTATATTTTTGACCTGGTTTCCATCTATATATTTCAGGTCCAGAAGGGTATCGATCATGGTTCTGTCTGCAGCCAGTTTGGATTTTACCCGCATGGCGTAAGCAGCTTTTTCTTCTGTAAGAAGGCCTTCCTTGATAAGCAGAGATATGATCTCACTCGTGTTGGTCTGATCTTGTTTCATGTTCTGTTTTCCTGTTTTTCCATACGCTGCTGCACACGGTTCTCCTGTTTCCGGATCAATTGTCCGCAGGGATGGCTGACCTGCGGTTATTGATTTCTCTGGATACAATGCGTATGAGATCTTCCCGGGGAATGTGCGGCTTCATGCCCGGGCAGGCCGAAGCCATGGCATCCCAGTTTTCAGGATTTTTCACCAGGGTTTCAAGGAACGGCCATGCCCGGCACATGCGGGGTTTGACCGGGTGAATGGTGCATTGTTTTTGTGCATCAAAAAAAATGCATTGTTCGTCCGGGCCCTGGGTCAATACCGGCCGGGAACCGGCCATGTCGCAATAGGATGTGACAAAGTTGTCGGGATCAGCCAAGATATACGCGCTGATGCGCACAATGTCTGAGTCTGTCACATAGGTGCCGCCAAAACCGGTGCAGCAACAGCCGCACTGCCGGCAGGAAAAAATGTCTTCAGGGGTTTTATATTCAGCATCCATAGCGTTTTTCCATGGCTTTTTGCATGGTCAAGGGATCCACATACTGGAGATCGCCCCCCATGGGAACACCGGAGGCGATGCGGCTAATGGGGATGTTCCGGGATTTGAGCCGGTCCAGAATATAGGCAGCGGTTGCCTCTCCTTCCACATTGGTGCGGGTGGCAAGGATGATTTCCCGGACAACGCCGGGATCAGCCCGGTCGAAAAGCTCTGCCAGCCGGATATCATCAGGGCCGATGCCGTCAATGGGGGACATGGCCCCCCCGAGTACATGGTAGCATCCGGTAAATACTTTTGATTTTTCAATGGCTGCCATGTCAGCAGGATTTTCCACCACGCAGATCACCCCGTGATCCCGTGAGGGGTCGGCACAGATCCGGCATTTTTCCTGGTCACTGAGGGCAAAACAGGTGGCACAGATGCGCACGGCGCTTTTGAGCGCAATGATGTCGGCAGCCAGGGCTGCTGCTTCATGGTCCGGTGCATGCAGCAGGTGCAGGGCAAGCCTTTCCGCCGTTTTTCTGCCGATGCCGGGCAGCAGGGAAAAGCTGGCGATCAGCTTCAGGATGGCATCCGGATAATGGATCATTACAGACCTGGAATGTTCAAACCACCGGTGAGTTTGCCCATTTCAGCGGATACCATCTCCTGGGATCTGTTCAGGGCATCGTTGACAGCTGCCAGAACCAGGTCCTGGAGCATCTCCACATCTTCGGGGTCCACCACTTCCTTTTCCAGAACAATGGATTCTATTTTCTGGCTCCCGTTGGCCACCACTTTGACCATGCCGCCACCGGCTGAGGCTTCCACTGTTTTGGTTGCCAGATCCTGCTGGGCTTTGAGCATTTTTTTCTGCAGCTGCTGGGCCTGTTTCATCATATTGTTCATATTTTTCATTGTATGGCTCCTGTATGTTTAATAATTGATAATTTCCCCATTGAAAAGCTCCTGGGCGTCTTTCACCAGCGGGTGATGCAACGCCGCATGTCTGGCTTTTGTCTCTGCCGGATCCGGGGCTGCCTGGGACAATGGATTGGCCTGTGACACCACCCGGACCTGTAATTGTTTGTGTAAAAATGTACTGCACGCTTTTTTCAGTTCATCTTTTTTGGTTTTCAGCCGGTTTCTGTCAAAGGCTGAGCAGTTGTGCAAAAGCACTTCCAGAACACCGGTTTCCGGTTCTGTGACCTGTGCTTTGGACAACAGGGCTGATAAAAACGGCAAAGTGCTTTCAATCTGCGTTAAAAATCCCTCCCAGTTTTTTTCAGGTACCGGGGCCTGTGTTTCCGGTTCATTGACCGAAATTTTGGGCACAGATGCCGGATCTGTATCACCGACAGCTGTTTGCAGGGGTGAAGCGGTTTGATGCCCAGATGCGGTTTGCTGCAGGGAAGGGGCTTCGTGAACACCCGGGGAAGCAGTTCCTGCAGGGTTTGCATATACCGGGCCGGAAGAACCGGTATCCATCTGCCGGGCCAGGGCATCCAGTTTGTGTATGATCTGGTCCAACATGGCCCCGGGCCGGACCTGGAGCAGTTTGAGCAGGACGGTTTCAATG
>JAABTU010000475.1 GCA_011389715.1 Desulfotignum sp. | reverse complement strand
GGGTCATACGCATGGAAGATGCGGGCCACATGGGCTCCTACTGCGCCGAATCCCTGGATGAGGATGGACAGGTTTTCCGGTTTTGGAATGGTCAGGTGCCGGAACTGGGGCAGTTGGCCCAGGCGGGGCAGATGTTCCACCAGGGTTTTAAACGCCACCACCACCCCGTTGGCCGCTCCGCCCAGCTCATCGATGCGGTTTCCCCCCATGTCAGCTGGTTTGGACACCACATTGTTGAGCCCGTTCTCAATGGCGAAAATTTTCATATCCGCATCATTGGTGCCCACATCCGGACCTGGAATATAAATTTTTCTGTACCGCCGCAAAAGCCGGCCGAACCCGGTGATGATGGCCCGGCGGTCAGCGGGGGACATTTTGTCCGGTCTTACAATGCCGGATTTCCCGCCCCCGAAGGGCAGGTCGGCAGCCGCATTTTTCAGGGTCATGCCTCTTGCCAGGTTGTGGATGATGTCAGGCGTGATGTCCGGCAGCATCCGGGTGCCGCCCATGGAAGGCTGTCCCATGGCCAGGTTGTCCACCACCAGAAATCCCCCGATTTCCAGAGGGCTGTCTTCATCCCATATGCAGGTCACCAGTCTGGGACCCAGACGGTCCACCCTTATCCCTAATCGCTGGAGCCGGTCCACATCCAGGGGACTGAACTCCATATACCGGAACGGGCCATCCTTTATCAGCCGGTTCTGCCACACACTGTCAGGCAGGGCCTTTTCCAGCAGGTCTTTCATTTTCAATGGGATCATGGGTGCCCTCCTTTGAACGGGGTAAATCCAATTTCATTATTGTCATCCATACCTGTCCAAATGTCAAAATAAAATGTACCTGCCAAAGCCTCCGCATGCAGCCACATCCTGTGTAGCTTGAGACCCCGCCCCCTGTGGGTACCTGCTTTAAAAATAATAGACTGATCCGGGATATCTCCATTGTTCCTCCTTCCATCAGTGACTAGTGTCGTGGGGTTGCTGTGAGGCGAATCCCATTCTGCCGCGTTTGTTACAGTGTGTTAGGCATGCGAAGCGTTAAGAACGTCAAACTGTTTGAGGACATACCTGCCCGCAGTTTTTGACGTTTAGCGCAGCATGCCTTACACACTGTCAAACAGGGCAGACGGGTGAGACCCACAGCAACCCCACGACACGGGTCTGTGCAAACATGTCCCGGATCAAAGGCTGCAATCGATTGCCATCGACCGGATGCACGGCTTGACGCAGCAGTACCTGCATGGTATGAACAAATTACGTTTTTTACGACACAAGAGAAAGGACGGTATAATGGCAAAAAATGTGGTGGAAAAAACTGATGATCTGGTGAAGATCAACACCATGCTGGTGAGCGTGTCTGACAAATCCGGTCTGGAGGCTTTAATTCCGGGAATGATAACCCTGAATCCGGAGCTTGTCATCCTGTCCACCGGCGGCACCTTCGGGCGGATTAAAGAGATTTTAGGAGACAGGGCCTCCCGCCACCTGCGGCAGGTGTCGGATTATACCGGCCAGCCGGAAACCCAGGGGGGGCTGGTGAAAACCCTGGATTTCAAAATTTATCTGGGCCTGCTGACCGAAACCTATAATGCAGCCCACCAGAAAGACCTGGAACGTACGGGCGCCCGACCCATTGATATGGTGGTGGTCAATCTTTATCCCTTCAGTGAGGCAATTGCCATGGTCGGTGCCACCCTGGAAAATGCCAGGGGAAATATCGACATCGGCGGCCCCACCATGATCCGGGCTGCTGCCAAGAACTTTATCCGGGTGGCACCGGTGGTGGATCCGTCCGTTTATGCTGAAATACTTGAGAAGCTGCGGGCCAATCAGGGGGCACTGGCCCTGGCAGACCGGTTTGAACTGGCCTGCCATGCCTTTGAACATACCGCCTCTTATGACAGAGCCATTGCCGACTACCTGGCTGAATGCTCTGCCACGGAACTGCAATCATCCTACATTCCGGGAGAATAGCCCATGTCCAAAGATCTCAAACAGATGTATAAAACCATCATGGATGACCATTTCACCCCCTGCATGGAAATTGCCTTTGTGGACGGTGATAAGCGCCAGACCCTGTTTTACGAAAAGGTGTCCTGGGTGATCGACGGGGTGGAAAAAGGGCTGCGGTACGGGGAGAACCCGGGCCAGGAAGCGGCCCTGTACCGGCTGGTCAACGGCAACCTGGCATTGGGGGATGCAGAGACCATCCAGCCGGGCCGGCACCTGGTATCAGATATTGCCCTGCTCCAGTCCGGCAAGCACCCGGGCAAGACCAATCTGACAGATGCGGATAATTGTCTGAACATTCTCAGATATTTTACCGATACCCCCTGTGCCGTCATTGTCAAACACAACAACCCTTGCGGCGCAGCCCGGGCAGATACGCTGGAAAAAGCCTATACCCGGGCCTATATGGCGGACCGGGTGGCGGCATTCGGCGGGTGCATCGCCCTGAACCGGGCCGTGGACAAAACCACTGCCCAGGCCATCGCCTCCCAGTATGCCGAAGTGGTGGTGGCCCCGGAATTTGAGGACGGGGTCATGGATATTCTGGGTGCCAGAAAAAATTTGCGGGTCATCCGCATCAATGCCATGGAACGGCTCCAGAACTTTATCGGAGAACGGGTGGTGGATTTTAAAAGCCTTATGGACGGGGGCATCGTGGCCCAGTGGTCATTTGTGCCAAAGACCCTGACCAGAAAAGATCTGATCCCGGCCGCTGCCGATCATCAGGGGCAGACATTTACTGTACACCGGGAACCCACGGACCAGGAATATGAAGACATGATATTCGGGTGGCTGGTGGAATCGGGCATCACTTCCAATTCAGTGATTTATGTCAAGGACAATGTCACCGTGGGCATCGGCACCGGGGAGCAGGACCGGGTGGGGGTAGCACAGATTGCCGTGGACAAGGCATACCGCAAGCTGGCGGACCGGTATTGTTTTGAACAGTACAACAAGGGGTTTGCAGACCTGACAGACCAGGACCTGCAAAAGGAGATTGAGACACAGGTGGCTGCGGTCAAGGGCGGCCTTGCGGGGGCTGCCATGGTGTCGGATGCATTTTTCCCTTTCCGGGACGGCATTGACGTGGGACTGGCCCAGGGGGTCAAGGCGGTGATTCAGCCCGGGGGATCACTCAACGACCACCAGTCCATTATGGCCTGCAACGCGCATGATGCATCCATGGTGTTCACAGGGCAGCGCAGCTTTAAACATTGAAGGTATAAAAAATTTTCAGACGGCCAAAATCAGACAGTGAACAAATCAGACAGCGAACAAAGACAGCTGTTTCCGCCGGGCATCCACATGCTGGACCGTCACCTGGATGATATCCCCGAGTTTAAGTTTGAGCCCGGAAGCCGGCAGTCTGGCCTCAATCATGAATTCTTTCAGCAGAATATTGTAATGGTCCCGGTGGCCTTCCAGCACCAGGGCCTCTACACTGCTGCCCCGCAAAGATTCCAGGTATTTGAGCAGCCAGTAGCGTTTCCTGGCTCCCTGGATCCGGCCGGCATTGGCCATGGGAACCGATACCGCAGCCAGTATATCTTCCAGATCATTTCTTGAATAGGCAGGGTTCATTCCCAGAACCGCCTTGATCTGGCGCTGGGTGAGCAGGTCATGGTACCGCCGTATGGGAGAGGTGGCAGTGGCATAGGCGGTGACCCCTAATCCGGAATGGGTCTGGGGATAAGTGCTGATCACAGCCCGGCTCAGATGTCTGCGCTGCATGAGATTGGGCAGCAGGGCGGTTTCAACCCCCTTGAACAGGCGCTGGCCCGGTGGGGGCTGGGAACGGAATACCGCTGGTGTCTTATGGTCGGCAAGGAACTTTGCCATCAGGGAATTGGCAAAAATCATCATTTCCGACACCAGCATCCTGGAGGGGTTTTCCCGGTCCACCCTGGCATAGCGGATCTCTTTGTTTTCCTCTATCCATACATTGACCTCGGGCAGGGTAATCTGTACAGCACCGGCTTTCATCCGTTTTTCCCGCAGCAGGGTGGCAATCTTATAGAGACTGGTGATGGGATCATCCTTGCCGTTTAAAAGGTTGGCCTCGGAATAGCTCATCTGCTGGTGAATCCGGATAATGCTGGGAACAATTTTAAAATCAAGGACTTCAAAGAACCGGTTCATCTGGATCAAGGTGCTGATGCCGGGCCGGGTTTCCCCCTGCCGCAGGCTGCACAGATCCTCGGACAGATCACCAGGCAGCATGGGCAGTTTGTCATCAGGCATATAGATGGAACTGGCCCGCTGCCGGGCTGCCATGTCAACCGGGTCTCCGGATGTGATATAGGCCCCCACATCGATAATATGGATTCCCAGGCAATATCCCTGCTCTGTTTTTTCAAGGCTGATGGCATCATCATAGTCCAGGGTGGACTGGCCGTCTATGGTGATCAACGGAACATGGGTCAGGTCTTTTCTCCGGGGATCCTGGAAAACACCTGTATGGGTCATGGACAGTTTTTTACCGGCAGCTTGCACCTCCGGCGGGAATGTGGTGGGTACACCCAGGGCCAGCAGGTCAATATTTTCATCCGGGTGCCAGATGCCTGTACGGACAAAAAAATCAAAAATGGGATCAGCAGATCCCATGCCCGCATTTTTGATCATTTGTCTGGCAATGGCGGCATTGTCTGCATCATTTCCAAACAGGTAATAGGATTTGAGGATATTTTGCACTTCCGGGTCACACGGTTGCGGATCACAGGCTTGTGCCTGCATGGCAGTGAGCCATGTCCCTCCTTTTTGAATCAGGTGTTCTTTTTTCTGTGCTTCTTTGATCTGTTTTTTTTTGGCGGCAACCTGTTCCGGGGTATAGGGTGCAAAAAGGATCTGGTTGAATTTAAAATAGAGCCGGTCATTGAAAAACGCCCGGATAACCGCAGCTTCATGGTCAGGGGTCAGGGGCGGATCAAAGCAGAACAACGTCATGGCGGAAATATCTATATCACCGGATTCCTCATGGAGAATTTCCCATAATTCTTTGATATCAATCTGTTCGGACAGTTTTTTGCGGGTTTGGGTCACTGCCTGCAGGTGATTGATCAGATGGCTTCTGGATTGGTCTGTATCCAGGCACACCTGTGATATATGGGCAAGCCTTTTTTCAGAAAAGCTGACTTCCCGGCTGTTTTCATTGAGTAATTTGAGCTTGCCTTTTTTCTCGCTTAATATTACCGCTGCTATGATTTTCTGTTGATCAATGTATTCAACAATGCTGCCAATTTTCATGAATCAGACAATAGCAGGAAGGGGGGGCAAAGTCAAATACAGAACAAAAGGGTTTGTCTTGAAAAACAGGGATATCTGGGGTAGAATCCAGATCTGATATGGGAAGAAAAAAAAAATACAGGCCCCCCAGGTTACGGTCGGATGAAGATTATCTGCAGGTATTTACCCGGAAAAACGGGTCGGAAACAGAATCAGAAAATACCTGTTCCCGGCAGGTGAACCGCCACGGTCTCCCGGTCATGGACAACGGTATTTGCGCCTCTGATACCGGGGCAGCAGAAAAAGAAGATTTTCCCGCCCTTCTGGAGGCCTTTTTATCCAAACCGGACAGACCTGCCAGGCCATCACCCGATCCCATGCCATACCGCAAGAGGATCAAGCGGTATCCCCCGCCGGAAAAAGATCTGGACCTGCACGGGTTCACCGCCCTGGGTGCGGAACTCAAGGCCAGGTCCTTTTTGATATCCTGCCAGCAGCAGGGATACTTTACCGTGCGCATTATTGTGGGCAGGGGGCTGCATTCCGAGCTGGGTCCGGTATTGCCGGATATGATCGAAGATCTGCTTGCAAAGCTCAAGGCCCGGGACATTGTGCTGGGGTTTGCATGGGAACGCAAAAAAAAATCCAGATCAGGGGCTGTGATCGTGTATCTGCGCCAGTTTGATGATTGACACCGGGCAGCCGGATCTTTTACGTCAATTGTTCAACTGGTATTTTCGCACGGCCCTGTTGTGCTCTGCCAGGTTTTTTGAAAAATAATGGGTGGTGTCGTTTTTGGATACAAAAAAAAGATAATCGCTCTGGGCAGGGAATAATGCCGCTTCCAGCGCCTTTGCTCCGGGACTGGCTATGGGGCCTTTGGGAAGTCCGTGCATCTGGTAGGTGTTGTATTCGGTTTTTCTGCGCAAATGCCGGGTTCTGATACGGCCCTCAAACTCCGTGTCCCCGTAAATCACCGTGGGATCACTTTCCAGCCGCATCTTTTTTTTCAGGCGGTTGTGGAATACCGAGGCGATCAGGGGGCGTTCCGATGCATCACCGGTTTCTTTTTCAATCATGGACGCCAGGGTGACGATCTCCTGGAGGGTAAATCCCATGGTTTCTGCGCGTTCCTGCCATTGGGGGGTGAACACGGTAAAAAAAGTACCCACCATTTTTTTGATCACCCGGCGGCAGGCGGTGGATTTGGGGAACAAATAGGTGTCTGGAAACAAAAATCCTTCCAGGGAGTGGGACGGGACAAAAAGGGCAGCAATAAATGCCTGATCCGTGCACAGATCCAGAAACGTTTTTGTATCACAAAAGCCGGCTTGTGCAACAAGGGATGCTGTTTCATTCATGTTCAGGCCTTCGGGAATGGTGAGCCGGTAGAGCCTGACTTTTCCCTCCAGTAGTGTGTGCAGTATCCGGACCGGTGTCAGATGAGCCGATAAAAGGTATTCCCCGGCCGGAAGGCGGGTGCCTGCTTTTTTATACCGGGCATACCATGTAAACAATAATGCATCTGATATAAGGCCCCGGGATTCAAGTGCAGCTGCGATCTGTTTCAGGGTCTGGCCCGAATGGATGGTAAAAACAACCTGCCGGTCATCTGCTGAGCTGGGCGTGTGCAGCGTTTTCCATGCCCAGAACCCGCCTGCACCCAGGATCAGCCCTGCTGCCAAAAGAATTGCCGCAAGCACCTTCATGCTGGTTTTAACCTGAAGTATACCGACCCCCTGATGGTTTTATACCATTCCCCTGAATGAGGTGAAGGTCAGGGCAATGATACCGGCGGTGACAAGGCCTATGGAAGTGTCCTGCAGCGGTTTTGGTATCCGGCCCAGGTTGACCCGTTCCCGGACACCGGCAAACAGGATCAATGCCAGTCCAAACCCGAGGGCATAGGAGAATGCTGACACAAGGGCTGTTATAAAGTCATATTCATTGCCTATATTGAGCAGACAGGTACCCATGACTGCGCAGTTGGTGGTGATCAGCGGAAGGAAAATACCCAGTCCCGCATACAGGCCTGGTATGCTTTTTTTAAGAAACATTTCCACAAACTGGACCAGAGAGGCAATGACCAGAATAAAGGACAGGGTTCGCAGGTATTCCACATTCAAGGCTTTGAGCAGGAACGTATCCACAGACCAGGTTATCATACCGGCCATCACCATGACAAATACAACCGCCATAGCCATGCCCACGGCGGTTTCCATTTTTTTGGAGGTGCCGATAAAGGGACATATTCCCAGAAACTGGGCCAAAATGATATTGTTGATTAAAATACTGCCGATGGCAAGTTCAAAAAGTTCCATTGGTGCGCTCCTTATTTCTTACCGATCAGGTTCATGCCTGCCAGCATCAGTCCCAGGGCCACAAACGCCCCTGGCGCTTCCAACATAAAAGAGAAGGGATGGTACCAGTTCCCCACTGCAAATACCGGATTTCCGCCCCAGATGGTGATGGTGCCGGCCCCGATCAGTTCCCGCACAGCACCCAGAGAAGCAAGGGAAAGGGTGAATCCGATGCCGATACCAAGTCCGTCTGCAACAGCCAGAACCGGTGTGTTTTTGCTTGCAAAGGCTTCGGCACGGCCCAGTACGATACAGTTGACCACGATCAGCGGGATAAAGATACCCAGCGTCAGAAACAACGGATAGGTAAAGGCCTGCATGACCAGTTCCACGATGGTCACAAAGGTGGCAATAATGACAATATAGCAGGCAATGCGGACTTTGGCGGGAATTGCATTCCGCAGTATGGATATCAGCAGGTTTGAGAATACCAGAACAAAGGTGGTGGCAAGTCCCATGCCAATGCCGTTTTCAACGGTTTTGGTCACCGCAAGTGTCGGGCAGAGTCCCAGCACAAGCCTGAAAGGAGGTATCTCAGCCCATAGTCCTTTCGTAAATTCTTTAGCCAAGGATTGTGCCATGTGTGTTTATCTCCTTTTATGCCTTATTGGATCTGTTTTAGAATTTCAGGTTTCAGTTGACTGTACAGCTCCTGGGCCTGGATGGCGGCCCTGGTGACCGCCCTGGAGGTGACTGTGGCACCGGACATGGCATCAATGGAGCCGTTATCGGCTTTCAGGGCCAGGTTGGTATCCACCGGCTTGTTGTTAAACTGGGACACAAACGTCAGATCATCCTTGGCCCGGGAACCCAGGCCCGGGGTTTCCGCATGGGTAGTGACCCTGGCACCCACCAGCTGGTCTGAATCCAGGTTGATGGCCACCATCAGCCCGATATCCCCGCCATATCCGCCTTTACCAGAAGTTTCAAAGGCAACCGCCTTGGAGCCGTCCTGGAGTTTGCCTGGAAACATCTGAAGGGTACCTCCTTCTGTTTCAAGGTTGAACCTTTCTTTGAGCGGATCATTTGTCACATCAGTAAAAAGGGATTCAATGGCCGGGGCTTTTTGAAATTGTAAAATCTGTTCTTCGATTCTCACCTCGGTGCCGGATTTAACCGCTGCCAGAAGACCGCCTGAAACAGAGGCAAGCAAAGTCAAAACAACAATCATGCTTATCATTTCACGCATTGTTCATACCCTTTCCCAAAGCATTTGGTCTGATATTGTCCAGAAGCGGGCTGACAACGTTTACCAGCAGAATGGCCAGAATCGTACCATCTGCATAAGCGCCCACATTTCTCATGAGGATGATCATGAAACCGCCCAGAAAACCGTAAATAAGCATGGGGATCCGGTTCACCGGAGAAGATGCGCTTTCCGTGATCAGGAAAAAAGCCCCCAGCAGGGTATATCCTGACAGCAGGTGGAACAGGGGGCCGGCATAGGCATCCGGACTTGCTGCATGGAATAAAAAGGCAGTCACCAGTATGCCTGCAATGAATGAAACAGCCAGTTCCCAGCGGGCATAGCCCCGTAAAATAAGATAGATGCCGCCGATGATCAACCCCAGGCCAAAGGTGGCGCCGATGGCACCCACTTCCCGGCCCATGAGCAGATCACCCAGTGCAAACATGTCTGCAGCAGCCGCTCCCTGGGCTTTAACCGCAGCCAGGGGTGCCAGTGCGGTAAAAGCAAACTCATAATCCACATAGGCGGTATCAAAATCAAAAAACATGTACCAGGACATCATGAGTACCGCCATGCCGATCAGGGTGGGGTTGAACGGACTGCCACCGATACCCCCGAATATCATTTTGCCGATAAATACCGCCACAAAAGTTCCCACAACAATAATCCACCAGGGGGTGATGGCCGGCAGCATCATGCCGAACAGCAATCCAATGACGGCTGCTTCCAGGTCACCGATGGTGGCGGGTTTTTTGGAAATACGGTTTATCACAAGTTCCCAGAGCATGGCACTGGAAAGGGACAACGCCATTACCCCCAGGGCCGGGGCACCAAATTGCAGGATACCGAAAATGGCGGCCGGCAAAAGGGCCAGCATATAGTTGAGGTTCTTTTGGAACAGGCTGTCTCCGTCATGCCAGAACGGTGCATGGGAAACGGTGAGTTTGGTATTATTCATGGGCAGTCTCCCTTTTAAACATCTGCTCGCATTTTGCGCAGTTCATGTTTCCCCAGCCGGATATACTGGCCCAGGGCGATCTGTGATGTACATACATAGCTGCATAATCCGCATTCGATACAGGCGTCAAGATCATATTTATCTGCTGCTTCTTCATACTGGTCAACTTCCAGAAACCGCACCAGCAGGTTGACCTGGATACTGGCCGGACAGATCTGGATGCACTTGCCGCAGTTGACACAGGGGGTGTCTGAAATTTTCGGAAGAATCTCCCGGTCCTGGATCATCACCGTATCCATGTCCGGTGTTACCGGGTGGTGTGTTGTAAAGACGGCGGTTCCCCGCATGGGGCCGCCGATGATGATACGGTCCTGGTCGTTTGTCTGGATCTCCAGCTGTTTGAATATGCTGCTTAACGGTGTTCCGATAACCGCTTTTATCCGGTACCGGTTTCCTGTTTTGTCAACCAGGGTGAGGTGTTTTTCAAAACACAGGGCTTTGGTTTCAAAGGTTTTGGCCAGGGAGACAACCGCTTCCGCCCGGATAAAGCAGATCCCCATATCTTCCGGGGTTTTGCCTGCAGGCAGCACCATGTCAAGATGGTCTTTCATGATCATGGCCGGCAGGGTATCAGGGTATACAGCGCCGGTTTGCAACACCTGGAGGGAAGCGATAGGGGCATTACCATTAAGGGCTTCAGGCAGGGCAATGCAGATCCTGGAAACATTGGTGATCTGTTTGAGTATCCTGGCTCCTTTTTCCAGATCCCGGATATGGGAGGTGGTTACATACTGGGAGGTAGTGGTCAAAAGGTCTGTGTCTGCGCCGGTGATGACAATGGTCCTGATGGTATAATTCTCATCAGCCAGGATATCGAATGGAGGATCACCTGGCAGCTTTTGCAGATGCAGGGCGGCAAAGGATAGCTCTTCTGATATGTCTAACGGTGCAATGTCAGAGGTTTTTTTCGGATCAGGGGCAATGGAGATGGAGGTGCCGATTTTCCCAAAATCATCTGAATAATTGTCAATGGATTGGATAGTGCCTGCCACAGGAGAAATTGTATGTGCAGTGCTGTCCATGTAAAGCGATAGATTCTCTCCCTTTTTCACTGGATCGCCTTTTTTGATCAAGGCCGGCCTGGTGCTGTCAATGGTATCTGCCAATAACAGGGTCAAACGGTCTGGCAAAGAAATGGTCTGGGGTTCGTCAGGGTTCGGCTCAAGCAGGTCATAGGTCAGCCTGGGCTTGGATAGCGCAAAAAAAGATCGTTTAATCATGAGTTCCGTCCTTGTTTCGAAAAAAAGCTGTGGTCATGGCTTTTGTGCTTTTGAAAAAAAACAATTCAAACCAGTTTCCTACATCACGTGACAGGAATTGCATTCCACCGGGCCGGCACCATAATCTGCATGGCATCCAATACATTGTTCATGAAATGCATCAGTCCGGGACAGCAGGTATTCATCACCGGTTTCCTCATGGCACACGCTGCAGTTGTACTCTTCATCATCCATAAGGTTATGGTGGCAGTCCATACAGTCCAGAAGATATGTCTCTGTGTGGGTCTGGTGGGTGAAAAGAACTTTGCCGGCATCATTTTGAAACACCTGCCGGACTGGCTCGGCCGGGGGTGTTGGTGAAAAAGAAGCATAGCATACAATTCCTGTGATCAAAAAAACGGCCATGATCAGAACCGCTGCCTTCAGGTGTGGTTGTGATGTCATATGTAATTCTTCCAGTTTAAGGGTTAGAGTTTAGGAGACAAACCCACAACTGGCAGCGTATATAGTATATTGTAGCTAGGTTGGCAAGAAAAAAAATTATTTTGAAGGTGTGGTGCAGGAGGCAGGAATAATGGTTTTTGTTTTTCGGATAAGCACGGGTTTGTACCCCTGCTTCTGATTTAAACCAGCAGATTTTTTATGGAGAATAAAAAAAGCAGCGGCAAATGATGAAAATCCCAGCACCATGGCAAAAAATGATGCATTTGTTTTCAGTAAAGGGGCCAGGGCATCTCCAATAAGGGCGCCGATCACCAGGCAGATAATGGGGACCACATAGACCAGGAAGGTCAGCAGCATGACCGGTTTGGTTTCAATGCCGATGACCACCGAATCACCGGTCTGAACCCCCAGGGTGTTGGGGACTTCCACCACCAGTTCCTGGCCCCTGTGCATTGTGCCGCAACTGCTTTTTGCTGTGCATCCTTCACAGGCACCGGCCCGGTTGGTTTTTATCCAGGCGGTGCCGGGATCGGCCTGGGTGACAATGCCGTGTTCAGTGATCATGGTTTATATATTTTTCCTCTATATATGTGAAAGCGTCCTGATAATATCCTTATAATAAAGGCATCAGGTAACTATATTCACTATACTTCCTCTCCCTGAATATAACTGGCCCGGGGGCTGTGCTTGAGAAGGAACCGTTTTTTGGGCATCAGTATCCTGTCTCCTGTCAGATGCAGCAGCATCCGCCTGGTCCCGGGCCTCCCTGGAAATCTGTACTTCAAACGCCTGCTGCACAGGGCGGCTGGTTTCCTGGGTGATACCTGTATCCTGGACCGGCATCTGTTGGTTTTGACGTGCCGGATCTATGCTGCCGGATTGCGGTCTGGCAGGTATTGGCAGGGTATTGGCGGTTTGTGCCTGTATGGTTTCCATGGGTACGAAAGTCCTTTTTGTTTCTGTGTTCTGTGTCTAAAAGGGATGGTAACCATTACCGGAATCAATGTCAATTTTTTGTTTTTTCTTCTTGACAGAAACCGGTCGATCTTATATAAACAGCAAGTCTTGATTCAAGGCGCTGCTCCCCAGTAGCTCAGTTGGCAGAGCAATTGGCTGTTAACCAATGGGTCCGCGGTTCAAGTCCGTGCTGGGGAGCCAACCCAATAAAGCATATCCCGATAAGTAACCTTATCGGGATTTTTTTTTGTTGTGTTCCGGAAAACGGAGCTCACCAAAGCCGGGATTGACTGCAGAACAGTGCGTA
>JAABTU010000474.1 GCA_011389715.1 Desulfotignum sp. | reverse complement strand
CTATATCTTCAATTCAAAAGATCTGTGTATGATCGCGCACATACCGGAACTCATTTGCGCCGGCATCACCTCCCTCAAAATTGAAGGCCGCATGAAAGGCATACACTATCTGGCGGCTGTCGTAAAAACCTACCGGGATGCCATTGATACCTATATGAATGATCCTGCCGGCTATCGTGTAAATCCCCAATGGCATCAGGAACTTGCCCAGGTGTTTCACAGAGATTACAGCACCGGGTTCTTTTTTGACACGTCAGATGCCGGAACACCCAATTACCAGAACACCCACCAGGGCCATATCCACAGTTTCATCGGCAAAATCTTGAAGCCCCTGAAAGACGGGTGTCACCTGGTGGAGATCAGAAACAAAATCCGCCGCACTGACCGGGTCCAGATTCTGTCGCCCGGAATCAGCCTCGGGGAATCTGCCATCGTGGGGCTGTGGGATACCGACGGGGTATCGCTTGACCATGCCCAGCCCAATACCAGGGCAGTATTACAGCTGGAAAGCGCATTTCTCAGCCACGACATTGTGCGTAAGATCTGATCCCTGTCAATTGATTCTTAATTTGACTTTCTTTTTTATTTTCTGTAGATTATCCGGGTATTAAACCAAAAAATCCATCAGTTTCAAAAAAATCCTTCAGGAGAGGTGTGATGTTTGAAGATGACGAAACCCTGCAAATGTACATTGAAGAATCACTTGAACATCTGGGTGACATTGAAAGTGACCTGTTGACCATTGAGGAAGCAGGAGAAAATATCGACCTGGATCTGGTGAACAACGTCTTCAGGGCAGCCCACTCCATCAAGGGGGGTGCCGGATTTATGGGATTGACCACCATCAAGGAACTTGCCCATCACCTGGAAAATGTTCTGGGTCTTATTCGCAACCAGGAGCTCATACCCGACTCCAGCCGAATCAGCGTGCTTTTAAAGGGAGTTGATGAACTGGAAACCCTGCTGAACAATATCCAGACCAGCAATGAAACCGATATTTCCCACCATATTCAGGCCTTGGAAAAAATCACCACATCCTCTCTGCCTGAAGAAAAACCTGAAGAAAAACAGGCCATGACACCCCGGATGATGGATATTGTTCTGGAAGATTCCCGGATCTTTCAACAGGTATCCATGAATGACATCGAACAGGCCGCGTCTGAAGGCAAAAATCTGTTTCTGGTGGAATATGATCTGGTCAATGATATCCACCGCAAGGGCAAAAATCCTGTTGAGGTGCTCAACAGCCTGCAGAAAACCGGAACCATTATCGATGCACGGGTTGATTTTGACTCTGTAGGAACCCTGGATCATACCCTGGAATCTCTCAGAATACCATTCCAGATAGTGTTTGCTTCGATCATCGAGTATGATATGGCGGAAACCCTGTTTGAGATATCCACCCGGTATATCCACGCGGTTACAGACAACATGTTGGCGGCATCCAGCAGCACCCATCCCGATGCCCGGAACAAAACCATGGAAATGCAGGCAACGGCGGAACGGATGGAAAACATACCAGCCGCACCGGTGCAGGAAGTCCTGTCGGAAAAAAAACCGGAGCAGGGTGCGCCGGCAGGCACATCTGCCGGTGAAGTTCAGACCGCAAAGACCGGCCCTAAAAACGGGGAGAATGAGATCCAGCTGGGCCAGAAACCCCAGTCTTCTCTGCGGGTGAATGTGGGGCTTCTGGATACCCTGATGAACCTGGCCGGGGAACTGGTTCTGGGCCGCAACCAGCTGCTGCAGGGAGTGAATTCCGCCAACACCAAAGCCACAGAACTGTCCAGCCAGCGCATCGACATGATCACCTCTGAACTCCAGGAAGCCATCATGCGGACACGCATGCAGCCCATTGCCAACATTTTGAACAAATTCAGCCGGGTGGTCAGGGACATGTCCCACCAGCTGGGAAAATCCATAGATCTACAGATCATCGGCAAAGAGGTGGAACTGGACAAAACCATTCTGGAAGCCATCAACGATCCCTTGACCCACCTGGTGAGAAACTCTGTGGACCATGGCATTGAAACCCCCATGGAAAGAGAGCAGATGGGCAAGGATGCCACCGGAAAAATCACACTGAAGGCGTTTCACGATGCCGGCCAGGTCAATCTCATCATATCTGATGACGGCCGGGGACTTGCACCGGAAAAAATCGCCAAGGCAGCAATTGCCAAGGGGCTTATTACCGATAAACAGGTGGCGGAAATGTCGGAAAAAGGCAAGATGGAACTGATTTTTCTGCCGGGATTTTCAACAGCCAGCGAAGTCACCGATGTATCCGGACGGGGTGTGGGCATGGATGTGGTGGTGACCAATATCCAGAGCTTGGGCGGCATTATTGAACTTGATTCCACCCCCGGGCAGGGAACAGATATCCAGATCAAACTGCCGCTGACCCTGGCCATTATTCCCAGCCAGATCACCTCTGTGGGCGGGGAACGGTATGCCCTTCCCCAGGTAAACCTCAATGAACTGCTCAGGATACCGGCCGCTCAGGTAAAAGAAAAAATTGAAAAAGTCGGGGATGCAGCAGTGGTAAGGCTGCGGGGAGAACTGCTCCCGCTTTTGAACCTGGCACAGATGCTGGGCATTGAAAAAACATTTACCAAACCTGATACCCTGGAAGAACAGGCTGACCGGCGCCGGAACCTGGCTGACAGGCGTTCAAAAAAACACCTGACCAGTGATGACGGCAGTGATGCCGGACCTGTTGACGAACACGCAAAACGCTCGGGTACGGACAGGCGTTACCGTGCATCCTCTGCCATGAACATTGCGGTTGTGTCTGCCGGCGCATTCAAATACGGCCTGGTTGTGGACCAACTCCATGATTCTGAAGAGATCGTTGTAAAGCCGGTGGGCCGGCACCTTAAAAAATGCACGGCCTATGCCGGAGCAACCATCATGGGCGACGGCAAAGTGGCCCTGATTCTGGACATCTCCAATCTGGCACAAATGGCGGAACTGGCAACGGTGTCAGAAGCCGGCCAGGTGGCCAGAACAGCGGAAAAGGAAGCGGAAACCAAAACAGACAAGGCAGCTTTGCTGACCTTTAAAAACACCGATTCAGGACATTTTGCAGCCCCCCTTAACCTGGTGGAACGGATTGAAAGAATCAAAACCGCCGATATCGAACGTATCGGAGACAGAAAAGTGATCCAGTACAGGGGCGGCGCTCTGCCCTTGTATGAACTTTCCCAGGTGGCAGAATTTGATCCGCTGCCGGAAAAGGAACTGCAGGAAGTGATTGTGTTCAAAGTGAAAAACCGGGAACTGGGCCTGATGGTTACCCCGCCGGTGGATACCATGGAAGTGGTGCTGGATGTGGATGAAAACACTTTGAAACAGCCGGCCATAAACGGCTCCATGATTATCAACGGCCACACCACCCTGCTGGTGGATATTTTTGAAATGGTGAAAATCCTCAATCCGGAATGGTTTGTCCAGGAAGCCCAGGCTGCTGCGGATATGGCCCAGAACGGCGAAAAAATTCTGCTGTTTGCCGAAGATTCAGCCTTTTTCAGGAACCAGGTCAAAAAATACATGGAAGAAGACAATTTTAAGGTCATTGAGGCGGAAGACGGCCTGCTTGCCTGGGAGCTGTTGAAAGAACGGGCAGATGAGATCGATCTTGTGGTGACCGACCTTGAAATGCCCAACATGGACGGGTTTGAATTGACCAGACGGATCAAGAATGATCCGCGATTTTCCCATTTACAGGTTATCGCCCTGACCTCTCTGGCCAGCGATGCCCACATTGAAAAAGGCAGAGCTGCCGGCATTGATGCCTATGAAATTAAGCTGGACAGGGAAAAACTGATCACCGTAATCAGACAATACCTGCATCTGTCCCGGAAATGAAAATCTTGTGAAGGAGACAAGAATGGCTGATGAACCAATGAAAGATACCGCCACACAATCTTTCGAATTTTCAACCTTTTATGTTGGTGGGGCCCTGTGCGGCATCAATATATTGAACATCCAGGAGATCAACAAGAATTTTGACATCACCCAGGTGCCCCAGGCTGCGGATTATGTAAAAGGCATTTTAAACCTGCGGGGCAGAATCGTCACCATCATCGACCTGGGTACAAAACTGGGACTGGAACCGGTCACAGAAAGCAAGGATAACAGAAACATCATTGTCAACTCCGAAGATGAGCACATCGGGCTGCTGGTGGATGCCATCAGTGATGTGGTGTCAGCCGGCCAGGATGAGATTGAACCGTCGCCCTCCAATATCGGGGGTGTGAAAGGGAAGTTTTTCCAGGGTGTTATCAAGACCGAAAAATCTCTGATCGGCATTTTGGACATTGATGAGGTGCTTAAGGAATAATGGACAATCTGACAGCACTGGTGGTTGATGATACCATTGTTTACCGCAAGATTGTGGGGGATATTCTAAAGCAGATCCCCGGGGTTGCGGTTGTGGGTACTGCCAACAACGGCAAAATCGCTCTGTCCAAAATCAAATCCCTGCAACCGGATCTGGTTACCCTGGACATTGAAATGCCGGAAATGACCGGGATTGAACTGCTGCAGCAGCTGCAGGACCTTGCTCCCATGCCCAAAGTGATCATGGTGTCCACCCTGACCCAAGAGGGCAGTGAGATGACCATAAAGGCCCTGGAACTGGGGGCATTTGACTTTATCTCCAAACCGGATGAAGGCACAATGGCCCAGAATCTGGCCAGGGTCAAAGAGGCTTTGACACCCATCATCACTGCCGTAAAAAACCAGAAAGCCGCCATGAGCAGATTCAGGGAAAAAATCACCCCCAGGCCCTCTGCGGCAAGCCCTCTCAAACCCTCCCCAGCAAGTCCCTCCCTGAACCGTCAGGCAGCGGCCCGTCCGGCAAAATATCGGGTCACGAAAAAATCCGAAATCGTGGGTATCGGTATCTCCACAGGTGGGCCCAATGCCCTGACAAAGATGGTTCCCATGCTCCCGGCAGATTTCAAGGCACCCATACTCATCGTACAGCATATGCCCCCCATGTTTACCGCATCTCTGGCAAACAGCCTGAACAACAAGAGCCGGCTTTTCGTTAAAGAGGCACAGGACGGAGATATTCTGACTGCCGGTACCATCTACATAGCACCCGGCGGCAGTCAGATGAAAATTGTGGCTGGAGCGGACGGGTCCTCCAGAAAAATTCACATAACCGACGACCTCCCTGAAAACAGCTGCAAGCCATCTGTGGACTATCTTTTCAGATCCATTGCCCGGTATTATGTGGGCCGTTCCACCGGTGTGATCATGACCGGGATGGGATCTGACGGCACCAAAGGCCTTGTCCAGATAAAGGAAACCGGCGGCATCGTCATTGCCCAGGATGAGGCATCCTGCACGGTATTCGGCATGCCCAAACAGCCCATTGAAACCGGCCTTGCTGATATCATAGCCCCCCTGGAAATGATTGCCGAAGAAATTGTAAAAACCGTCATCTGATGCCCATTCACTCTTTTTTAATTACGCGGCCATGACAAAAATATCCATCAGCCCTGAGGAGTTTAAACAGTTTGCCGGGTATATTCTCGATATTTCAGGCATCGCCCTGGATACCGGTAAGGAATACCTGGTGGAAACCCGGCTGGGTCCCATATTGACACGAATGGGCTGCAAATCCTATACAGAACTGCTGCAAAAGGCAAAAACAGATTATAAAAAAAATCTGGAAAATGAAATCATCGATGCCATCTCCACCAATGAAACCTATTTTTTCAGGGACAAGACCCCGTTTCAACTGCTGCAGCACAAAATCATTCCTGACCTCATTGACAGGCGTACCCGTAAAAACCCGGGCAGAAAACCCACCATCCGCCTGTGGAGTGCTGCCAATTCCACCGGGCAGGAGATTTACAGCATTGCCATGATCCTTGTGGAAATGGGCATCACCCCTGATAATTACAATGTCAAACTTTTTGGCACAGACATTTCTGATGCTGCCATTGCCCAGGCCAGCTACGGGCTCTACAATAAGTTCGAAGCAGCCAGGGGCCTGGATCCTGCCAGGCTGCAGCGGTATTTTGATCCCCAGGAAAACGGGTATAAAATCAAAGACCAGCTCCGGGTGATGGCACAGTTCAAAAAGATGAACCTGATGCAGCCGTTTTCAGGAATGGGCAAATTTGATATCATATTGTGCAGAAATGTGATGATCTATTTCACCCCCCGGGACAGAAAGCGCATTTATGAGAATATCGCCGGGGTCCTTGAACCGGACGGCTACCTTATTATCGGCTCCACAGAGTCTCTGATCAATGACACCGGTTTATTTGTCTCCTGCAAATATCTTAATTCGGTCTTTTACCAATTCAAAGCACAGGGGCAGCAGCACAATGGCCATCGATGAAAAAGCATTTATTGATGAACTGATTTTCTGCCTTGACCAGGAAGATATCGTAAAGGCCAAAGCCCTGCTGCAGTTTGCTTCTGATGCAGAGGCCAGTCCCGATCTGCAGCAAAAAGCCATGGCAGAACTGGCCAAAGGCCCGGAAAAGGTGGTTTATCCCCTGCTCAACTTTCTGTCCAAACTCCAGATATCCAGTCCCCGGGTCCAGGAATCCTTATATGAGCTGATTCTGGACAAAAGTTATGGCAATATTGGCCTGGTCATCCAGTATATTTCAGAAGACAAGGAAAATGCCACCAGACTTTTGTTTATCAAAGCCGCGGGAGACCTGATGCTTACCGCTACCCGGCCGGCACTGGAAAAAGTGCTGACAGCCGATACAGACCCGCAGATCCTGACAGCAGCGATCCAATCCATTGGAAATCTGAAGAACCGGCAATCTTTGCCTTCCATTGCCGCCATGGCAAAGCATCCGGACAACAATATCAAACGGGCTGCCATTTTTGCCATCAGCGAAACCGGCGGCAAAGACGGGGTTGATATGCTGCTGGGGTTTCTGGGTACGGATGCGGAAACAGACAAGCTGGCTGTTGAGGCCCTGGCGGAAATCCAGGACCTGTATGCCCTTGAAAAACTGACCTCTCTGCTGGATGCCGAACAGACATCTGTCCGGGACACCGCCATTGACCAGCTCATACATCTGGGGAAAAAGGCAACCCCGCTGCTGGCCCGGGCTGCTAAAAATGCCCGGGCAGATTACATGGTGCATCTGATTACCACCTTAGGACACATCAAAGACCCTGCCGCCATTGCCCCCATAACAGCCATCATCAATACCCAGCCGGCAGATGCCAACATCCGCCAGGCTGTCTATGAAGCCATGGAACGGATACCCTCCCCCAAAACCGCCATCTGCCTGGCCCAGGGCCTCCAGGATCCTGTTGAATCAGTGCGCATGAGTGCGGCACAGGCCATGGATGTCAACCTTTCCAAACCCCTGGTGGCAGGATTGAAAAATATTGTCAGGACCCGTTCACCAGATGCCCGGAATGCCGTAGCCGCCCTGATTGATGCCAAATCAGACAATGTGATCACCTTTCTGGTACAGGAACCTGCCTTTCTTTTTCTGGCTGAAAACCATGTCACCACCATTGCAGATCCTGATACCAGGAATGCATTTTTAAAAAAACTGGCCGGCCTGAGCCTGGGTGACCTGGCTGACACCATGGCCGGAAAGATCCAGGATCCCGGACCTGTAAAACAAAATCTCCCTGGTATCATTGTGGTGGATGATTCCAAAATGATGCTCCGGCTCTACCAGAACAAATTGTTTGAAATGGGCCTGTCCTGCAGAATTTTTCACCAGCCGGAAGCAGCGGTCTCAGATATTTTGGAAACCCGGCCGGACCTGGTTATCACAGACCTGAACATGCCCGGCATGAGCGGGCTTGAATTGACCCGTGAAATCCGCAAAAGATATGGGGCAAAGGATCTGCCGATTTTGATGATCACCACCCAGAGCGATTTTGTGGAAGAAAAAGATGGTGATATCCCCATTGACAATGCTTTTTTGACCAGATCCGGCATCAACCGGATTCTGCATAAACCCTTTACTGATGATGCATTTAAAACAGCTGTCCGCAGATATATTGCACCATAAGGATATGAAATGATAAGAAAAGCCATACTCGATGATGTCCATACCATCCATGCGCTGCTCCAGCTGTACAACAGGCGCGGAGAGCTTCTGGCACGGCCTTTGAGCAAGCTGTATGACCATTTACGCGATTTCTGGGTATTTGAAGATCCCCAATCCGGCAAGGTTACGGGGTGCTGCGCTTTGCAGTTCTGCTGGGAAGATCTGGCAGAAATCCGGTCTCTGGCAGTGGCACCTGAGCACACAGGGCAGGGCATCGGCACCCTGCTCACGGAACGGACCATCCAGGAAGCATTTTATTTCAAGATCAAAGATCTGTTCACCCTGACCTACCGGCCCAGTTTTTTCCAGCAGTTCGGATTTGACATTATCGACAAAAACGATCTTCCCATAAAAGTCTGGTCGGACTGCATCGGGTGCGTGAGTTTTCCCAACTGCGATGAAACCGCCATGCTCAAGAAGTTGTGACTGCTGCTCTTAGCTCTTAGCTTTTAGCTCTTAGCTTTTAGCTCTTAGCTTTTAGCTCTTAGCTTTTAGCTTTTAGCTTTTAGCTAAAAACGTAACGCGGTAAACCCACAATTCTAATGCCCCTCCTCACTTTCTTTTTTTTTGACAGGAACTGAGATGTAGGGCACCAAAGGCTAACCGCTAATAGCTAACAGCTAAGTTGTGACCATCAGCCTTCAGAGGTGTAGATCATCTTGTAGGGGATGGGGGCCCGGTGTATCACAGAGGGTTTGGGAAGGATATGCTCTTCTGCCACGGTGAGCCAGTTGGCATCCGGCTTGACCTCCCGCAGCCGCCCGCCTTCAGACGGCAGGGCATGGCTGGTATAATCATAGCGGACCTGGAGGATGCACACAACGCTTTTGCGCTGGCGGGCCACCACATAGTTTTTGGTAAAACTGTTTCTGGAGACCCCGCCCAGCTCTGACAATCCTTTTATCTTATCTTCGGGCAGTACCACCAGAACCGCCTTGGACACCCCTTTTTCATCGATGCGCAGCAGGTTGCGGGATTCACTGGAAGACACATAGACCGTGGTGATGCCGTCCAGCTGCCGGAAATACTGGGCAGCCACTGCAGCAGCGGTGCGCCTGCCGCCGGCCATCACCGGCACCCCGTAATACTCAAACAGTTTTTTCTGGAGATCTTCGGCATATTTGTCCCCTTTTTCATACAGGTCCTTGGATATATACCGCAGATACTTGGCCATATCTTCCGATGCTTCGGCAATGGGCCAGTCCACCCGGACATGAAAATGGGTCAGGGCGTACTGGACCCTGGTCTGTCTGCTGCGCTGGATGAGCAGTGCATAATCCACCGGCAGAAGGGACCGGAGCAGGGCAAAAAACTGGTCGGTCTCAAAATACTTGATGTTCCGGTTGAAGTTTTCCACATTGGGAAAATACTTATGCCGCAACAGATTGGTTTTGGTGGTTTTGTTGGCATCAAAATACCGGATATATTTTTTGTGTCTGTCCTGGAGGGCCTCTTCACAGAATATGATGAGAAACGAGTTCTGTGCATCGAACTCAATGGATGGAATTCTGGCCCTGGGCTTGAGTTCTCGCAGCTCCACAAATGGATACGGGGTACGCATGCGCAGAAAATTGTTGTATGATCCCACCAGGGAATAGCCGATAACAAACTGGTCCAGTTCATCCCGCAGCACTTCGTAATAGGATCTTCTGAGCCGCTCTTCCCTGCTCAGGCACTCTCTTTTCATACAAAAATTTACCATGTATCCATCCATTCCTTTACAAAATGGATTCAGAACCGCTTTTCAGCGGTCCGGCACTGCAGTGCCGGCCTGAACCCAAATTTCATATGAAAGCCGTCAGTTCTCAGTAATAATTACTAATTTCCCCCCCCTGCTGATAACTACCGGCTAAAAGCTAACAGCTAACAGCTAACAGCTAAACGCTTTCATACTTTGTCGCGCCCGTCAGGGCAAGGTCTTACCTTACCCAGATTTATCCCGCTTTTTCCAGCGCCGCAACGCCCGGCAGTTTTTTCCCCTCCATCAAATGTAAAAAAGCACCGCCGCCGGTGGACAGATGGCTGATATCATCGACAATGCCGCATTCTCTGGCTGCAAGGCCGGTATCGCCTCCCCCCACAATACTGACAGCATCTGCACCGGCAATGGCCCTGGCAACGGCACAGGTTCCTTCCATGAAGGCAGGCATCTCAAAAACACCCATGGGCCCGTTCCACACAATGGTTTTGGCCCTGGAGACGGCAGCACAAAACCGGTCAACGGTTTTCGGACCGATATCCATGGCCATCCATTTGTCTGGTATGGCATCCAGGGAAACCGTCTTTTTGGACGCATTTTTATCAAAAGTTTCAGCAACAACCAGATCCAGGGGCAGCATCAGATCAATGCCTTTTTCTTTGGCTTTTTCCATGATTCTTGCAGCGGTCTCTATCAGATCCGCTTCCACAAGTGATCCTTTGGTATCCACGCCCTGGCTGCGCAAAAATGTATTGGCCATGGCACCACCGATGACCATCTGGTCCACAATCTGGAGCATATTTTCCAGGGCCGCCAGCTTGCCGGACACCTTGGCGCCCCCGATGACCGCCACCAAAGGCCTTTTGGGATTCTCAACACAATCGTAATATGTGCGCACCTCTTTTTCAAGTAAAAACCCGGCCGCAGATACCGGGGCATGGTCCACAATCCCGGTAACAGAGGCCTGGTCCCGATGGGATACGGCAAAGGCATTGTTGACATAGATATCACACAATGATGCCAGTTTTTTGGCAAACCCGGCATCATTGGATTTTTCTTCCGGGTAAAACCGCAGGTTTTCCAGCATCAGGATATCCCCGTTTTTCATTGTACTGATCTGCTGATCCACTTCAGGCCCGATACAGTCTTTGACAAACCGCACTTTTTGCCCCAGTATTCCGGAAAGGTGCGCTGCTGCAGGAGCAAGGCTCAAGCGTTCATCAACCCCGCCTTTTGGCCGGCCCATGTGGGAGGCCAGAATGATTTTTGCATGCCGGGCCATAAGATAATGGATCAGATCCAGGGTCTGCTGTATCCTGTTGTCATCGGTGATATTGCCCTGGTCATCCATGGGCAGATTATAATCCACCCGGACAAAAACCCTTTTGCTTTCCACTGAAATATCTCTGACTGATTTCATCTAATCCTCCTTTTTTTCTTTGGCCTGGACCCGTCTGTGCACCTGCTTTTTCCGGGACCAGCGTTCAAAAAAGTTCATCACCCCGGCTTTGGCGCTGCGGTCGATAATTTCCTCTTCCACTTTGGCCCCGTCTTTTGTGGCCATGGCATGGCGCAGGCACCGGGTTTTTACCGGACAATGAAAAAAACAGTCTTCCGGTGTCTGGCGCAGCCCGTTTTCCTGCATGGGAAACACCTTTTCAAGATCCCCGAAACAATGGGGCAGTTCATTTTCTGCATTCATTGCTTTTTGAAAATTCCTTATGGTACTGGTCGATGAGGCCCTGGGCTGCAAAGCTGAAAACACCCTGGCTGCCGATGATCAGATGCTCATGCACGGTTATCCCCACAAACCCTAAGGCAAACAGCAGTTTGCGGGTAATGTCCAGATCATGGGCTGAAGGGCTTACATCACCTGACGGGTGGTTGTGGGCAAAAATCACAGCGGCTGCCTGGTGCTGTAACGCGTGGATAATAACCTCCCGGGGATACACGGAACTGCTGGTCAGGCTGCCGGAAAACAAAATCTCTGATGCCAGCACCCGGTTTTTGGCATCCAGAAACACGGCGGCAAAATGCTCTTTGCCTTTAAAACCGATGGTATGGTGTAAATAGTCCTTGAGGTCATCCAGGTTGTTCACCACATCCCGGTCGACAATTTTCGCCTCCAGGTACCGGTCTGCCACAGACTTGACAAGGCGGATGCCCAGACAGTTGGCGAAACCCACCCCCGGTACCCGGCACAGATCCTGGACATCTGCTTCCAGAACCGCCTGAAAGCTTTTAAATTTTTTCAGCAGGTCCTTGGCTGTCTGTTTGCAGTCTTTTCTGGGGGTGTTCAAAGACAGCAGCAGCTCGATCACCTCATAATCATGAAACCCGGAAAGCCCCCCGGTGAAAAACCTTTCCCGCAGGCGCTTGCGGTGTCCCGCCCCTTTGTGTTCTGTTTCAGGCCGGGTCTGTTCCGTCATCCGGCTGGATTGCAGGGTCAAGGTTATCCTCCTCCCCTTCTTCCTCAAAAAGCCTGGCAATACCGATGAGTTTTTCCCCGTCACCCAGGTTGATGAGCCGCACCCCCTGGGTGTTGCGGGAAATGATATTGATGCCGCTGATATCGGTGCGGATCAGTTTTCCCTTGTCAGTCACCATCATGAGTTCGTCATTGTCATCCACCAGGGCCAAAGACACCATCTTTCCGTTGCGTTTGGAGGTTTTGATGGAAAAAACCCCCTTGCCTCCCCTGGTCTGTGCCCGGTATTCATCAACAGCTGTACGTTTTCCATACCCGTTCTCCGTGACGGTCAAAAGGGTGTGCTGTTCTCCCAGCACCTCCATTCCCACCACCTGGGCATCTTCGGGAATGCGCATGCCCCGGACCCCCATGGAGCCCCGGGCGGTTGCCCGGATGTCAGCCTCATTGAAACGGATGACCTTGCCGCCGTTGGATCCCAGGAAAATATCCATACTGCCGTCGGTGATCCGGGCCGCAATGAGCTCGTCCTCCGGGGCCAGCTTCACCCCGATCA
>JAABTU010000473.1 GCA_011389715.1 Desulfotignum sp. | reverse complement strand
GGGACTGGTAGGAGGAAACACCAATGCAGACACAGGATAATACCATGACAGAACAACCCAGAGAAACAACAGATCCCAAAAAAGAAAAAGCCACAGATCCTGCCATTGAAGCCGGCCTGGAAAGACTGACCCCGGAGCGGATCCGAAATACCATCAACCAGGTGCTGGAAAAAGAAACCGGACCCAGGTTCAAGGCCTATGTGGAAACCTGCATGAGCTGCGGCCTGTGTGCTGATGCCTGCAGCTATTTTTTGTCCAATGACCGTGATCCATATTTTATGCCGGCAGCCAAGGTGAAAAACACCATCTGGGAGATGCTGGCAAAAAAGGGAAACGTGTCCAAAGACTTCCTGCGGCAGGCGGTGCACATATCCCATCTGGAATGTAATGTGTGCAAACGCTGCGCCATGTACTGCCCATTCGGCATTGACATCGCCTATATGATGCTGCTGGTGCGCCGTATCTGCCACAAACTGGAAATCACCCCGCAGTATATCCAGGACACGGTGAATTCCCATTCCGTTACCCTGAACCAGATGTGGGTCAAAGATGATGAGTGGATAGATACCCTGCAGTGGCAGGAGGAAGATGCCAGAGATGAATTTGAAAACCTGGAGATCCCTTTGGACAAGGTGGGAGCGGATATCATGTATTCGGTGATTGCACCGGAACCTAAGTTCCAGGCAGGCCTGATTTACCAGGCGGCCACCATGATGCACGCAGCCGGGATAGACTGGACCATGCCCTCCACCCCGGGATGGGACAACAGCAATATGGCCATGTACACCGGAGATAATGAAATTTCGGGAAGAATTGCCCGGGCATTTTTTGAAACCGCGGCAAAGCTGCGTGTCAAGCGCATTGTCATGGGAGAATGCGGCCATGCATTCCGGTCGGTGTATGACATGGGAAACCGCTGGAACTCCTGGGTCATGCCCCCCTTTGAGGTGGTCCATGCCTTGGCCTTCTACCATGAACTGCTCACGGAAGGCAGAATTACCATTAAGGGAAAATACAAGAAAAAAGTTACCCTGCACGACCCCTGCAATGTGTCCAGGGGCAGGGGACTGCATGACAAGGCCAGACAAGTGGTGAACATGGTGTGTGAGGACTTTGTGGATATGGTGCCCAACCGGGAGCACAACTATTGCTGCGGTGCCGGCGGCGGGGTCATCAACTGCGGTCCTCCCTACAAAAAAGAGCGCATGGTGAACAACAGAAACAAGGCGGAGCAGCTGGCCGCCACAGGCGCCGAAGTACTCATCGCCCCCTGCCATAACTGCCACAGCGGGCTGGAAGATATTATCCACCATTATGACCTTAAAATGGAGATCAAATTCCTGGGAGATCTGATTTATGAAACCATGGAAAAGAAAATTTATACACCGGGGAAATAAAATGAAAAAATGGACCATATTCGGTATTGCCCTGGTGCTGGTGTTTGCCGCAGGGTGGGCAGCGGTTTTTGCCCAAGAGGACCAATATCTGGAACGGCTTGATTCATGGGCATTTGAATCTCCCAGAAGGCCGGGGGCTGTGTTCAGCCATGATGACCACATCATGGACCTGGATGATGACTGCAGCATCTGTCACCATGTGTATGAAGACGGCGAACTGGTGCCCGGCGAAAGCAGCGAGGACTATTACTGTTCCGACTGCCACAGCCTGACATCTGCGCCTGACAACGAAATGCCCCTGGAAGCCGCCTATCATAATCTGTGCAGGGACTGCCACTTTGACAGGGGAAAAGGCCCTGTCCTGTGTGGTGAATGCCACATAAATGAATAAGGAGGGACCATGACAAAAAAAATTATGATCGTGGATGATGATCCTGCTATTACCCGGTATCTGGATGCCCTGTTTACGGACAACGGGTATGAGACCTGTATAGCAGATGATGGCAAACAGGCCATGGATGTGTTTTTAACCCAGAAGCCTGACCTGATCACCCTGGACCTGGAAATGCCCGAAGAATGGGGACCCCGGTTTTTCCGGAAAATTTCCAAAAAAGGGTTTACAACCCCGGTGATTGTCATATCCGGTCTTTCCGGCCGCAAGCATTCCATACCCAAGGCAGAAGGATTCTTTGCCAAGCCCTTTAATGCAGATGAAGTTCTGGAAAAAGTCAAGCAGGTGCTAAGCAGGTGAATGTAACATAATGGAATTACATGGAAAAAAGAAGCATACATAACAGGGGGCTTGCCTTTAAACTGCTTATACCGGTGGGTATTGTTCTTTTTTCCTCCATTTTTATCTGGACCCATTACAGCAGCAGATACCGGGAAAAACAGCTCCTTGATACAGCCGTATCCCAGGTGGACAAATTCTGCAACTCGGTATTGAAACTTACCTGGTTTGCCATGCTGCACAACCCCACCGAAGGCATGCAGGATATCCTCAATTCCATGGCGGAATACAATGATATCAAAGAGATACGGGTATTCAACTCCCAGGGCCAGATCCGGTTTTCCAATAACCCGGAAGAGCTTGGCCAGAAGAAAAGCAAAGACCAGGCTGCCTGCGCTATCTGTCACAATACTGATCCGCCGGTCATGAAAACCCGTATCCAGGACCGGGTGCGTATTTTTGAATCTGAAACAGGTGAGCTGCTGCTGGGGCTGATCAATCCGGTGAAAAATGCCGACTCCTGTGCCACGTCAGACTGTCACTACCATCCGTCAAATGTGGTTAAACTGGGATCTATGGATGTGATCGTGTCTTTGGAAAATATCCGGGAAAAGATTGCGTCTGCCAAGAAAATGTCCGCCTGGAGTGCTGTTTTTCTGTTTCTTACCCTGGCTGTGACCATTTGTGTTGTTATCTTGTTTCTGGTGACACGGCCCATCACCCATCTGGTTGAAAGCACAAAGCGGATTGCTGATGGTGATTTCAGTGAAGCAGAACCCCACAGACTCTGGGCCGATGAAATTGAGCAGCTCTCCTGCGCCATCAATGAGATGGGTGAAAAAATCCATGAAAAACAGATGGCCCTGAACCGGCAGAAAGATATGTACCAGCACCTGTTTGAACAGGTGCCCTGTACCATAACGGTCCAGAACAGAAACTATGAACTGGTGGAATTCAACCAGGAATTTGTCCGGCGCTTCAACCCCAGTTACGGGGACCACTGCTATGCCGCCTACAAGGGGCTTACCACCAAGTGCAGCAATTGCCCGGTGGAAAAAACGTTCCAGGACGGAAAATCCCATTTCAGCGAAGAATCAGGCATCAACAAAGACGGCACAACCGCCCACTGGTTTGTAAAAACAGCACCCCTTAAAGATGAAAACGGACAGGTGGTGGCAGCCATGGAAATGAGTCTGGACATCAGCCGCAGAAAGCGCCTGGAAGAAGAGGTGCAGATTTCAGAAAAAAAATACCAGGCTATTTTCATGAATATTCCCAATCCGGTGTTCATCCTGGACAAAGAGAATTTGTGCATTCTGGATCTCAATGATGCGGCCCAGACCGTGTATGGATATACAAAAGGTGATCTTACAGGCAAGGCATTTGATATTTTGTTTGCATCTTCCCGGGAATGTGACCAGGTGAAAACCCATATCAATACCCCTTTTCATGAGCGGTGTGTGCATGTGAAAAATGATGATGACCATATCTATGTGAACATTTGGATCAGGCCGGCGGAATTTGCCGACCGCAATGTGCTCATCGTCACCACAGTGGACATTACCAGATCTGTTGAAACCGAACAGCAGCTGATCCAGGCAGGCAAAATGGCCACCCTGGGGGAGATGGCCACAGGGGTTGCCCATGAACTCAACCAGCCGCTGTCGGTCATCAAGACCGCATCCGGGTTTATTGCCAGAAAAGTTAGCTCTGATGCGCAGATTGACCGGTCCATCCTTAAAACCCTGTCCGAGGAGATAGAATCCCATGTGGATCGGGCCGCAAAGATTACCGGCCATATGCGGCTGTTCGGCAGAAAAACCGTGTTTAAAAAAGAAAAAGTGCACATCAATGAGGTGCTCAAACGGGCATTTGACATTTTCAGCCAGCAGCTCAAACTCCGGGAAATTGCCGTTGTATGGGATCTAACAGAAGATCTGCCGATTATCCATGCAGATCCGGTCCGCTTAGAACAGGTGTTTATCAACCTGCTCATCAATGCCAGGGATGCCATTGTGGCCAAAGCAAAAAATGCCGGAGATGACCAGGAAACAGTGCGGCGGATCAGTATTTCAACGGCCCTGGAAAAGCAAAGAATCCGGGTTGCGATCAACGACACCGGCACCGGCATCGCCTCAGCCAATATAGCCAAGATATTTGAACCCTTTTTTACCACCAAGAATGCGGGAGAAGGCACCGGACTGGGTCTGTCCATCTCCTACGGTATTATCCAGGAATCAGGCGGCGACATCAGTGTTCACAACAACAAGGACGGGGGGGCCACCTTTGTCATCCTGTTCAAAATCAGGGAAAATCAGAACCAATGAACCAGGATACCCATACCTATAGCATCCTGCTGGTGGATGACGAGCCAGGCATCCGCAACGTACTGGCCATCACCCTGACCCATGCAGGGTTCACGGTATTGCCGGCAACAGACGGAGATGCCGGATTACAATTGTTTTTTGAAAAACATCCGGATATTGTGATTACGGATATCAAGATGCCGGGCATTGACGGCATTGAGCTTTTGAAACAGATCAAGGATGCCAGCCCTGAAACAGAAGTGATCATGATCACCGGTCACGGGGATATGGATCTGGCCGTAAAAAGCCTGCAGTATGAGGCCGCTGATTTTATCACCAAACCCATTGATGCGGCGGAAATAGAAACCGCTGTTCAAAAAGCGGTGGACCGCATTTCCATCAACAGACGCATCCGCAGTTATATGATTGATCTGGAATATATGATAAAAGAAAAGGATCGGGCCATTGATGAATCAAAAACCCTGAGCACCATCGGCCAGACCATCGCCGGCATGTCCCATGTGATAAAAAACATTGCCGGCGGCCTCAAGGGCTCCTCTTTTATCCTGGAGCAGGGCATTGAAAATGAGAACAGGGAGTACCTGGTCAAGGGCTGGGAAATGATGAAAAAAAATATCGACAAGATCACCAACCTGTCTTTGGACCTGCTCAACTATGCCAAAACCAGCCGCCTGGACCTTGCCCCCACCCATCCGGATCAGCCGGTGAAAGAGATCAAGCCCCTGCTGGGAACTCAGGCAGAACAGATGGGCATTGACCTGAAAGTAACCCTTCTGGGAAAAGAAGATGTCCGAGTTATGATGGATCCGGGTGCCATCCATACCTGTGTGTTCAATCTGACCACCAATGCCCTGGATGCCTTTGATACAACTATTGCACCGGAACATTCCAGGCAGGTGCATATATTTGTACCGCAAAAAGACAATACCGTTGTGTACCAGGTCCAGGATAACGGTATGGGCATGAACAAAACCATACAGCAGACTGTGTTTACGGATTTTATCACCACAAAGGGCACCCGGGGCACCGGATTCGGTCTCATGACCACCAAAAAAATTGTTGAAGAACATAAGGGCAAAATCGGGTTTACCACCCGGGAGGGAAAAGGATCCAAATTCTGGATCCAGCTGCCTTTATCCTGAAAAATACTGCCAGAGGAGATATGGATGGAGTCCATTACCCTGATGCCGGACGGCTGGATTTACAAAAAAGACAAAAAAATTGGCCCAGACATTCTGCCGCTGCTGTCCAACACCATCTGCCTGGAAAAAGGGGTCACATTGGGGTCTTTTTTTAAAATGGCCGGGCAATATCCGGATCTTATCAGGTTGTCTGATTATCTGGATCCCCTGCTCAAAATTGCCGATACTGCCGGGGCCAATGCATATGCATCCGAAGACATCCAGAAACTTGTATTTTATAAGACCATTGCCATGAAAGGCTTTCCCGGCACCCCCAGAGTGGAGATTTACAACAGTTTAAAAGGTATCCAGGATGAAAAAAAGATGCTGCTCAAGTTTTTCTCCGTGGAAACCCTGGTGCACCATGAACTGACCCTGGGAAAATTGGAACATGTGATTTTCGGGGATGGCCAGGACATGTTCACTTATGATACATATTATTCCTTGTTTGAACTGGTGGAAGGGATTGCCTGGGACCTGTCGTTTTGCTTTAACCCGATTCAATGTACCTTAAGGAGGTAAGTTATGTTTAAAAAAATACTCTTTGCCACAAATGCATCCCCTGCCTGTGATGCGGCAGCAAAAATCGCCTTTGAACTGGCACAGAAATATGACGCCGAACTGACTTTGTTTCATGTGTTCGGAGAGCCATCCCGGGGTGCCAGCCAGCGGGTGAAATCCTATGCCACAGGCCAGGAGGCAGAACTTGGCCCCGACTATGTTGAATGGATCAAACAGGAGATGCAGACCACCTATGGGGACCTGGCGGACAAGTACACTACACCGGTGTATGCAGCCAAAGCCGGGATCCCGTCCACGGAAATCCTGCGCCTGGCCAGAGATATAAATGCAGACTGCATCATCATGGGGGCCCATGCCAGGCAGGATGATACCGCTGCCGAACGGTTCCGGGGCATTGTGGGCACCACCATGCAGAAGGTGGCCCAGCGGGCCAAATGCCCGGTGCTTATCATTTCCCGGCCCTGTGAGACCTGTTTCTGGTATTTTAACCAGATCATATTCGGCACCGATTTCTCCAAAGCCTCCCTGGCTGCATTCCAGTTTGCCTATAAAATGGCCAGCCATATCGGGTGCAAACTGCATCTGTTCCACGCTCTGGATATCCAGGTGTCCCAGGCCGGGATTCCGCCGGGACAAAAATCCATTGAAACCCGTATTGCAGAGGCCAAAGCCAAAATCCAGGAACACTACGTTTCTTTGATGGACAATTTTGATAACTATGAGATTACGGTGTGGGAAGGGGCTCCTTATGTGGAGCTGCTCAAATATGCCAGGGAAGCCAGTGCAGACCTCATTGTCATGGCCCATCACACAAGGGAACTGGATCCGGAAGATGCCCTGTTCGGCTCCACAGTGGAACAGGTGGTGCTGCGCTCTGCCTGTCCTGTTGCCAGTGTGAACCGGCCGGATAAATTATAACCGGCCGGACAAATTTATTACCAGCCGGACGTATTATATAACATCCATGCCCTGCCGGGCACAACAAAGGATGAAAGCTGTTAGCTGTTAGCTGAGTACTGATGGCTGACGGCTTTCATATAAAACCAGCAAGACGGGCTATAAATCAGCCAGCCAGGAAACCATAGAAAATGGCTCAGCACACAGAAAAGAGAGTCAGGCGGGTTTTGATCATGGAAGATGAAATGGATATGCAGTTTTATCTGATGACCATGGTCAAGTCCCTGGGGCATGAACCGGTGCTGGCCCGGAACGGGATGCAGGGGCTGGATCTCCTGTCAAAAGAACGGGTGGATCTGATCATCCTGGATGTGATGATGCCGGAAAAAGGCGGCGGCCTGGTGTACAAAGAGTTAAAAACCCATGCCGGTTATAAGGAGATTCCCCTTATTGTTTTTTCCGGTGTGAACCAGGAGGCGTTTTCCCATTATGTGAAAATGCTCAACACAGAACCTGACCTGAATATCCCTGAACCAAAATACTATGTTGAAAAATCTGCTGATCCAGACTATTTAAAGGAGGTGATAACCAGGTGTATTTGTTAACTGATGATTGTGGATGGTGATTTATGGCAACAAAAATCCTGCTGGTTGATGATGAAGCAGGGATCAGAAAGGTTCTGGGCATCACCCTTGAAGATGCCGGATATGAGGTGCACAAGGCAGCAGACGGCAAAACCGGGCGTGCCCTTGTAGATGAAATTGCACCTGATATTGTGCTCACGGATATCAGGATGCCTGGCATGGACGGCATTGCTTTGCTCAAATCCATTAAACAGGCATACAAAGATATCGAGGTAGTCATGATCACCGGCCACGGAGACCTGAAGCTTGCCATTGAAAGCCTGAAGATGGATGCCGTGGATTTCATCACCAAGCCCATCAACAATGATATTCTTGAAATCGCTTTAAAACGCGCCAATGACAGAATCGCCACCCGCCTGAAACTGGAAAAATACACCCGTAACCTGGAAGATCTGGTGGCGGAAAAAACAAGAAAGCTGGCTGAATCGGAAAAGCGCTATGTCCAGCTGTTCAATGAATCCCCTTCTTTTATTACCATCCAGGACAAAAATTTTCGCATTGCCGAATCCAACAACCGGTTCAAGGAGCAGTTCGGGGATGATCCTGAGATGTGCTGCTACCAGGTATACAGGCAGCGCACCACCCCCTGTGACAACTGTCCGGTAAAAAAGACCTTTACAGACGGCAGGTCCCATACCGCTGAAATGGATGTGACCATCAAAGACGGCAGTACCCGCAATTTTTTCATCCAGACTTCAGCCATCCTGGATGACAGCGGCCATATCAGCCATGTCATGGAGATGTCCACCGATGTCACGGTGATCCACCAGCTCCAGGACCATCTGGCAGCTTTGGGGCTGCACATCTCTTCCATTTCCCACGGCATCAAAGGCATGCTCACAGGACTGGACGGCGGTGACTACCTCATCAGATCCGGTCTGGAAAAGCAGAGTTTTGCCCTGATTTCCGACGGGTGGGACATTGTAAAAGAAAAAATCTCCAGTATAAGGCATATGGTTCTGGATATTTTGTTTCATTCCAAGGACCGGCCCCTGGCCATGGAGCCTGTGTCTGTGTTTGATTTTATCCAGGAACTGGTCACCACCATGGATCCCCGGATGAAAAAGGAGAATATCGATCTGGAGCTGGATATTCCCAGGCCCAGTTCCGATGTCCTGGTCGTCATGGACCGGACTGTCATGTTTGCCGCCTGCCTGGCAGTCCTGGAAAATGCCGTGGATGCCTGCGTCAGTGTGAAAGATAAAAAAAATGATCTGAAAATCCGCATACAGGTCGATTTCACCGGCAACCAGACCCTGTTCAAAATCCGGGACAACGGGAAAGGCCTGGACAGAAAATACCACAAAGAGGTGTTTTCCCTGTTTTATTCCGACAAGGGTAACAAGGGTACAGGCCTCGGGCTTTTCATCGCCCAGCGGTCTGTCAAAAAACACCAGGGGGTTATCCATATTGATTCCATTCCAGGCGAATTTACTGAATTTACCATTGCCATCCCCAAAAAAACATCTGACATTTGACACAATTGGTTTTATTGTTATGATAGTTACATTATTCACATGACAATGTGAAGCGCATGCAAGGGAGGGGGGTATTATGGCAAAATGGATGACAATAAGTGATGCCGTAGATGCGTTCGGGCTGTTTGATCTGTTCACTGAAATTGTGGATTCATACAGCGAGGATATGGATGACCAGAGCGCCGTTGCATCGGAACTGCTGGATCTGCTGGAAGAACATGATGAAGAGTATGAATTTTTTGCAGACCCGGACGGGGATTATGCCGAAAGTTTTGAGCGGAATCTGCGGGATGCCGTGGGGATGATTTTTGAAGAATACGACTTAGGAGAGCTGCCGGAAGATGAATTTCTGGATACAGCCGTGGATGAAGATGAGCTTGATGATATATATGTGGATAAGTTTGAGGACGGCATAAAGCCGCACAGGGTGGATATGGGAACCTTTGAGGATGAAGACGAGGAGGAGGATGATGCAGATTCAGCAGTTTAGATACAGTGCAGATAACCTGGGATACCTGGTTTTTTCAGAAAAAACGGGTGTTGCCATTGATGCCGGTGCTGTTGCTGATATGACGGATTTTGCCCAAAAAAACCATATCACCATAAAATATGTCACAAACACCCATCTGCACCATGACCATATCAGCGGAAATGACCAGCTGCTGGAAAAAACCGGGGCTGTTTTTCTGGACTGCAGGGATTTTGCAGACAACCAGAAAATACAGCTGGACGGTGAGACACTAACGGTTTTGACCACCCCGGGACATACCCATGATTCGGTGTGTTTTGCAGCAGATGATTTTCTGGTGACCGGCGATACCCTGTTCAATGGTACGGTGGGGAATTGTTTTTCAGGAGACCTGGAAGCGTTTTACCACTCTTTGAAAAAACTGACGGCATTTGCCGGCCACACAAAGATTTTTGCCGGCCACGATTATGTGGCGGAATCTCTTGAGACAGCTGAAGCCATCGATCCTGACAACTTGGATATCTTGCAGTACCGCAAAAAATATGATCCCGCCCTGGTGTTGTCCACACTGGAAGATGAACTGCTGGTGAACCCTTTTTTACGGTTCAATGCACAGGCAATGATCAAAAAACTGCAGCAGCGCAATTTTTCCTGCCACACGGAAAAACAGCGGTTCATTTCCCTGATGGAAGCATTTTAACATGGGTGATGATCCAGGACTTTTGGTCACTTTTTCCTTTGTCAAAACAGCTGAAAAGAAGGTATTGAAGGCATTGTACAAGGATGCCGGGTGGTGGGATGAAAACTGTGAAAACCACCCTGAGTTTTTACACCATGTGGTGAAAAATTCCGCTTTGTTTGTGGGTGCTTTTTGTGAAAAAAAGATGATCGGCATGGGAAGGGCCCTTTCGGATCTGGCAAGTGATGCTTATATTCAGGATGTTGTTGTTTTACAGAATTACCGGGGCAGGGGTATCGGCAAAAAAATTATTGAAAAACTGATCACCGGTCTTAAAGACCATGGTGTGGACTGGATCGGCCTGATAGGAGAACCCGATACCCGCAGATTTTATGAAAATCTGGGTTTTCAGGAACTTACCGGCCATATCCCGTACAGATTAAAGGATTAAATATATATGTATACCAGGAGCGAGAACTGTTCCCTTGACCTCAATCAAACCATTTCCTTTCCTACCGCAGGTATGTTTGCGCTGTCCGACCGGCAGATGGTGCAGATCTATATTGGAAAATATGCGCCCATGTCCTGTGAATACAATTTTGCCAATCTTTTCTGCTGGCAGGAGGCCTACCAGTATTCCTGGCGGCTGTACAAGGGACGGCTGGTGATATATGACGGCGTGAACCAGTGCGCGTTCATGCCCTTAGGGGAAACACTGCCTCCGGAGGAACTGGCAGGTCTGTGCAGGGAACTGATGCTCAGCGGCCTGGAACCGGATATAGGGCTGGTGACTGACAGCTACCTGGACCAGTATCCCGAGTGTGACCACTATTTTTCTGTGACCCAGGAGCGCGATTATGCGGAATATATCTATTCTGTGGACAGTTTGTGCCAATTGAACAGTGTTAAGCTTCACAAGAAGAAAAATTTGATTTCACAGTTTGAGCGCCTGTATCCCGCATATGAGATCCAGGTGTTGTCAAAGAAATACCAGGATGCTGCCCGGGCTTTTTCACGGGATCTGCTGTACGGGCAGGGGGGGCTGTCCCAGACCCTTGAGGCGGAATTCATGGCCATGGAAAAAGCCTTTGACAATTTCGAGGACCTGGGACTTGCGGGGCTGGCCCTCATGGTGGACGACCGGATGGCGGCTTTTTCCATTTTTAGCCCCCTGAACCCTTCCACCTATAATGTGCAGTTTGAAAAATCCGACTTTGATTTCAAAGGGGCGGCCCAGGTCATCAACCAGCAGACCGCCCTGTTTTTGCAGGACGAATGCCAATACATCAACCGGGAGCAGGATCTGGGAATCAGGGGACTGCGCCAGGCCAAAATGTCCTATGAGCCCGAACAACTGCTGGTTCCCCATACCCTCAGCTTCAGGCGAAGATAATCATTTCCAGGCCCAGTTGAGCAGTTTCAGGCCCAGCTGGTTCACAACACCTACAATCCGGTTTTGAGCCGCTCCCAGTAACGCTCATACACCAGGATGGCATCCCCCACATCGGTCTGGAATTCTCCTTTTTTTACAGCTTCAGGGTCCGGAAAAATGGTGGGATTGTTTTTGAGTTCTTCGGGCATCATGCCCACAGCCGTGCGGTTGGCAGGGGCATATCCGATATATTCGCACACCAGCAGGGCGTTTTCAGGTTCCAGGATAAAATCGATAAATGCCAGGGCTTCTTTTTTGTTCCTTGCCTCTTTGGGAATCACCATGGAATCCACCCAGAAAATAGCCCCTTCTTCAGGATAGGCATACTGGATGGCGGCAAACTCCTGGGCCGCCATATAGGCTTCCCCATTCCAGACCATACCGGCCCAGGCTTCCAGGTTGAGTAGCGGCTGTTTGGGGGAATCGCCTGAAAAGACCCGGATATTGGGCATGAGCGACCGGATGGATTCATATGCCATCCTGATGTGGTCAGGGTCAGTGTCGTTTACGGAAAATCCGTTGATGATCAGGCCGACTCCCAGCACCTCCCGCACATCATCATTCATTACCAGGCGGTTTTTGAATTCCGGCCGCCACAGATCTTTCCAGGACTGCATTTTTTCGGGTGCCACCTGGTCTTTGTTATAGGCCAGGGCTGTAGATCCCCATACATAGGGAATGGAATAGGTGTTTCCAGGATCATAGGGTTTGTCCAAAAGCACAGGATCCAGGTGCTTGAAGTTGGTAAGACTTGCGTGGTCAATGGGGCTGAGCAGTCCTTCCTTGCGCATCTTGTGAACAAAGTAGGTCGAGGGAAACACCACATCATATCCTTTTCCCCGGGTGAGCTTTACCTTGGCATACATGGATTCATTGCTGTCATAGGTGGAATACACAACATTGATGCCGGTTTTTTCCTCAAAAGCGGTCAGCACTTCATCAGGCATATATTCGGTCCAGTTGTACACAAAAAGGGTCCGGTCTCCGGCAGAGGCCAGGGCAGGCACCAGG
>JAABTU010000472.1 GCA_011389715.1 Desulfotignum sp. | reverse complement strand
TGGCCATGCTGGCTTCAGCCGGCCTGAATTTTGCCCTTCTGGATATCCTTAACCCGGATCTGGTAAGGGCTGCCCGGGTGTCCGGCATCCTGGCAAAAGAAGATATTTTTTCCTGGGGCATGGTGCCTTTATCTGGCGCAGTTTAAAACCGCCTGAACGATCTCAATGGGCTGCCAGCCTAAGAAAATTCAATTGAAAGCCAGGTACCTGAACAATGCATGCACGGCGTGGAACCAGGAGCCATAACAGTTCACCATTTTCTGAGTGTTACGTCTCCTTTTAATTGGTTATTTCCACAATGCTTCAAGCACATCGCAGACAGGTTGTATTTCAGGCATATCCAGGTCCAGGGGACGGCCTTTGAGCGTATTCAGAAATTATAAGGCCATTATAAAGCCCATTTAATAAAAGAATCAACCAGGGTGATGCACAGGGCCGCAAGGAAGGTTGTAAAAAAATTCCTGATCCGGAAATCTTCGATCAGTTTGTCTGTCGCCCACAGGAGCACCGCATTGATCACCAGTTTGAACAACCCGAATGTGATGATCATAAAGGGCAGAGAAAGCAGGATCAACAGCCAGCCGAACAGAAAATTGATCACACTGTAGACAACGGCAACAACGACAGCAGTTACAAAACTCTTAATCCGGATACCGGGAATAATATTTGCGGTGAGAAAAACAGCGACACTCAGAATAAGCATGTTGGCCAGGGTGGACATAAAAATTCTCCTGTTTCATGGGGTATTCATATTTTCAAACCTGTTCCGGCAACAGTCCTGATAATCTTACCAAAAATAATCGAAAACCGCCAGAAAAGGTTATTCCGTTTCTGTTTTGGTGTCGGGTGACGTTCCGGGCCTGACCATTGGAAAATTTAGAGACATGACTGAAAAATAGATGTTATAATGCCTGATATCTATCTGGAAACATGAGCGGATTTGTTTCTTTAATCATCGGCAGGCGCAGTCAGAAAAAAGTGCAGCCAAATCGCTCACCTGTAAGGTAAGGGAGGAAAATCACATGATCACACTGAACGTGAACGGCAAAAAAAGACCGGTTGATGCAGCCCCTGACACGCCGCTGCTGTGGATCCTGCGGGACAACCTGGGATTTACCAGTGTCAAATATACCTGCGGTATTTCCGAGTGCGGCATGTGTACGGTTCTCATTGACGGAGAGGCCCGGCGTTCCTGTATTGTTTATTGATACCGTATTTCAGGATCATCTGGAGAAAAAAGGGGCCACCGCCAAGAGCAAGAGCAAGAGAGATGTCCAGGCAGCATTGGCAGAGGCCTCCCGGACACTGGAGCAGCAGCACAAACTGCATTACATCTCCCATGCGCAGGTGGAGCCCATCAACTACACCGCGCATGTGGAAAAGGACCGCTGCCGGATCTGGGCACCGACCCAGGGGCCGACCCTGGCCCAGATGACGGCATCCAGAATCACGGGCCTGCCCCCTGACAAGGTGCACGTCGAAATTCTGCCCGCCGGCGGCGGATTCGGCCTGCGCGGGGAACCCGATCCGGTAATTGATGCGGTTTTGCTGTCAAAAACCCTGAACCGGCCGGTAAAAGTTGTATATACCCGGGAGGATGACTTCAGCAACGACTATTTTCGCCCGGCAAACCAGTCCCGTATTGCAGCAGGCCTGGACAGTAACGGACGGATTACAGCCTGGTCTCACAAGGTGGCGGCGCAATCCATCATGATGCGCATCATGCCACAACACGTCCAGAACGGTATTGACCCGGATGCCGTATCCGGCACCGTGGATATGCCCTATGACATCCCCGGCCATGATGTGACATACGCCATGGTGGATCTGCCGATCCAGGTGGGATGGTGGCGGTCCGTGGGGTATTCCATCAATGCGTTTATCTTGGAATCCTTCATGGATGAACTGGCCCATGCCGCCGGCAAAGATCCCCTCCAGTTCCGGCTGGATCACATGGAAAAAGGTTCCAGGGCATACAATATTCTGTCCATGGCAGCGGATAAAGGCGGCTGGGACAGCCCGATTCCCGAGGGAAGGGCCAGAGGGATTGCCGTTACCGCATGTTTTGAATCCTTTGCCTCCCACATGGCAGAAGTGTCGGTGGACAAGAACGGCAGCATCACGGTGCACAGGATGGTCTGTGCCATTGACTGCGGTACGGCTGTCTTTCCGGATGCCATCCGGGCCCAGGCAGAAGCCGGGGTTGTCATGGGCCTGAGCGTGGCTTTTCATGAAAAGGTCAGCTTTGCCGACGGTGGAGTGAAAACATCAAACTACAGTGATTACCGTGTTCTTTCCATGTCTGAAGTCCCGGAAATCGAAGTGCCTATCGCCCAAAACAATCTCAAGGCGGGCGGTATCGGTGAACCGGTGTTTCCGTCTGTGGCACCTGCCGTGGCAAATGCCGTTTTCAGGGCAACCGGTGTGCGCCTCAGGGAACTGCCGTTTCAAACCGGCCTGCTGGCAACATGACCCCGTAAAGAACGGTGTTACCGCCCGGAAAATGACAGCCTGGCCCCCAGCATGGCAAACATGACGGCAAAGGTGCACTGCACATTTCTGACTTTTCCCGGGGAATTGACAATCCAGCTGATGATTACCAGCCCGGCAACCCAAAGGCAATAGAAAAAAGGGTGGCGATATCCTGACAAACTTATATAATTGAACCTGACCGATAATCTGCTCTGTGGATTGCTATATTTGCCAGGAGATCAGGCAGCTCATCCCAGAGAAAAATCTTTACCAGGAGCCTGAATATGACTGACACGCTGTTTGCAAGCCTGATCGAAGAAATCCAAAATTCAGGAGAAAACCCCCACATTCATGTGCCGGATGACTGGATGCAGGGCCGCACGGTTTATGGTGGACTGGTCGCCGCCCTGGCCCTGCAGTCAATGCGCGTGCATACTCCCCTGGAAAGAAAAGTACGCACGCTGTTTGTCTCTTTCATTGGTCCGCTGGATGCCAAACCGTTCCGTATCCAAACCCGGCGGTTGCGCTCAGGCAAGTCTGTTACCACGATCGAGTCCAGGGTAATTCAGGACGATACCATATGCTGCACAGCAGTGGGGAGTTTTGGTGCTGACCGTGACTCACAGATCCGGATACCCCCCATTACGCGCCCAGAGATGCAGGATACTTCCAGGGCGTTTGAACTGCCCTACATTGAGGGCATGACACCCACTTTCACCCGCCATTTTGAATACCGGTGGGCAATGGGTGCGTTTCCATTTTCCGGGAAAGGTGGTCAGGAGATCGGCGGCTGGATCAATTTTCGTGAACAAACAGAGTGTTTCACCGAAGAGTGGCTGGTGGCTCTGGCCGATGCCTGGCCCACCCCTGTTCTCTCGCAGTTGACAGAACCGGCTGCGGCCAGTACCATGACCTGGTCACTGGGATTTGTACACCTGGACCGCATGACCTGCTCTGAAAACGACTGGTGGGCCTACCACTGCACTGTTGACAGCGCCGAAAGGGGCTATGTCCACGAACGCAGCGCTATCTGGGACCCGGAAGGACACCTGGCCGTTTACAGCCTTCAGACCAACACGGTGTTTGCATAGAGCCCCCCATGTCTTTTTGCATTGACCTTTCCATCATCGGCACCAGCCTCAGTGCCATCGAAACCCTGCTGACATTGACGTCAGAGCACCGATTTGTCCGGTCTGAAAGCGGTGCTCTGGTGTATCAGCCCCCTGAAAACACCCGGACATTCTGTCTTTTTTCACGAAAAGGCTTGCTGCCCAAAGTCCGGGGCAGAACCGGAACATACCAGAACCGTTTTTTTTTGCCCTGACAGTCTGGAAAAGATTCTGGCTGACAAGCCCGGGACCAGTTCCCGGGAGGCTGTTTTTGCGCTCCTAAACGCTGAACTGCAGCGTGCATACGGTCGACCATTCAACTGGGATGAAATCACAAACCCGTCAGGGTCACCGGAAGCCGTGCTGTCACAATCCATGGTTGCCCGGGGCATTGTTTTGACGGAGGCATACCCGCCGGCCGATACATGCAGGGAGGGTGAAGGCACCTCTGAAAACGGTCACCATACCACCGGCAGCATATGGATCTGTCCTGACACCCATCAGGTCATGCAGCGAAATAGCGACGGTCAGATAAGGCAATCCGATTCACTGTATGCCGTCGGTGCCATGATAAGGGGGCAGATCATCGATGCCAGTATGGCCGAAAGCATTGTCCGATCAGTTTCAAATGCAGCTGCGCACCTCTTTGAAACAGCCGGTTCTCCCTGAGCACGAAGGTATCAATTGACAATCCGCCGTGTCAGGCGCCTTATGGCCATGCTCCCGAACAAAACGGTAAATATGATCATGTATGCCATATTGAACAGCAACCCCGGGTCGAAACTGTTGAAAAAAAAGGCCCTTACCAGCCTTACCGCGTGCATTAACGGAAAAACTGCTGCAATCCACCGCGCAAATTCAGGCAGGTTGTCCAGCGGGAACACAATACCGGAAAACAAAAACATGGGGGTGATCAGGCCGGTAAAAAAAAAGTTGAAGTGGTTGATGTTTTTGACAAAAGAGGTGACAAACAGTGCCAGTGCGGCAAACATCATGCCGGTGACAAACCCGATGAACGGTGTGAAGACTGCCATGCGGGATTCCACCAGGCCGAATCCCGCAACAACGGTCAGGACCGCACCGGAAAAAAAGAACCCCTTGGTTCCGGCAAACAGTATTTCCCCTATGAACATGTCTTTGACGGTCAGGGAAGCCGATATCATGCCGTCATATACTTTGTCGAATTCCAGGCGGATGAACGAGCCAAAGGTACATTCATACGTGGCTGTGAACATTGCCGAGGGCACAATGATCCCTGAGGCCAGAAACATGAGGTATGTTTTTCCGTCTATCAGCCCGACATAGCTTCCCAGGCCCAGTCCGATCCCGGCAAGGAACATCAGGGGCTCCACAAACGGGGGAAATCCGTTACTGATCAGATGTTTGGTGTATACGCGGACATGGCGGAACCAGACACTGAAAATCCGCTGAAAAAAACGCGGCGGTCTGACCGGTCCGAGATCTGCCATTTTGTATGGGCTATTCATGCAGTTTTCTCCCGGTAATTTTCAGAAACACATCCTCGAGATTGGATTGACGCAATATGAAATCCCCTGCCTTGAATTTATCCGAGATCTGTCTGATTTTTTCAAAATCATCGGCATACAGCAGCATCCGGCTGTTCATGAATTCAGTGCGGACTCCATCTCCGGCATTGAATGCCTTGTCTCCGGTATGTAAAATCTCCAGAACATATGTTTCAATATGTTTGTCGATCAGATGGGCAGGCGGACCCTGCATGACCTTTTCCCCTTTGTTCATGATAATCAGATCATCACATATCTGAAAGGCTTCTTCCATGTAATGGGTGGTCAGAAGAATGGTCACCCCTTGTTTTTTCAGATCCCGCAGTTTGTCCCATATCACGTGGCGCACCTGGGGATCCAGCCCGGTGGTCGGTTCATCCAAAATCAGCAGTCTGGGATTGTTGATCAATGCCCGTGCAATCAGAAGCCTGCGTTTCATCCCGCCGGACAGCTGACGGATCTGGAAATCTTTTTTGTCTGAAAGCTCCATGAACGCAAGGACATTGTTTATAAAATGCCGGGCCTGTTTTCCAGGCAGGGCATAAAATCTGGAATAAATCATCAAATTTTGAAAAACACTTAATTCCAGGTCAAGGTTGTCTTCCTGGCTCACAATACCGGTAAAAAATTTTATTTCAAGGGCACTTTCTTTCGGGTCATATCCAAAAACAGAAACCTCACCGCCCCGGGAATGGTCCCGCTCGGTTTTGCCGAACAGCATCTTCATCATGGTTGTCTTGCCCGCGCCATTGGGACCTAAAAACCCAAAGCAGATGCCCCCGGGTACTTCAAAACTCAAATTATTGACAGCAGTGAGCCTGCCATATGTTTTGTGAACATTTTTTGCTTTGATTGCCAGCGCTTTCATTACGGTCCTTTTTCTTTTCACGGACGTACCCGGGCTGATGATATATGCCTTCAGACGTTCGGTGGACCAGACTATGCTTTGGTTTTTCCTTTGTCAAGAGCTGGCTCCCTTCAAATCAAGCTATCCTTCACAACGACACCGCACCCATGGTGTTTTATATTTCAAACTGAAGGGGAATATGATATTTTATCAATTTAACATTGTACAAACATGAAAAAGGCATATGGTGACACACATGGACACTTCGGAAATCAGAATCGGCATGGGCACGGATGTACATACGTTTGCCCTTGGCCGGGACCTGATCCTGGGCGGGGTGAAGATCGACCATGACAGGGGCCTGGCAGGGCATTCCGATGCAGATGTGCTGATCCATGCGGTGTGCGACGCTATCCTGGGTGCGGCCGGACTGGGGGATATCGGGAACCTGTTTCCGGACACTGATCCGAAATACAAGGACATCGATTCCCGGATCCTGCTGGCAGCCTGTGCCCGGAAGCTTGAACAGGCCGGTTACAAGATCATAAACCTGGACTGCACTGTATTCGCCCAGGTCCCGAAGCTGGGACCGAAAAAACAGCAGATGGCGGTCAGCATGGCTGAAATCCTTGAGGTTTCGAGGGGGTGCGTGAATGTGAAAGCCACCACCACCGAGCACCTGGGATTTATCGGCAGAAAAGAGGGCATTGCGGCCCAGGCCATTGTATTGATTGCCGCGCGAACCAACCCAAACATCAGGGAAACATGATATGAGCTTGAAAATATACAACACCCTTACCGGTAAAAAAGAACCCTTTGTTCCCATCCAAAAAGACACGGTCAAGATGTACGTGTGCGGCCCCACGGTCTATGACACCAGCCATATCGGCCATGCCAGGTCTGTGGTGGTGTTTGACATGATCTTCCGGTGGCTGACCCGCATCGGGTATGCGGTCACCTATGTGCGCAACTTCACGGATGTGGATGACAAGATTATCAAAAAATCCAATGAGACCGGAGAGGCGTGTGCCGCCATCACGGAAAAATATATCGATGAATTCCACAATGAGATGGATGCGCTGAATGTGCTGCGGCCCACCATGGAGCCCAAGGCCACCGAACATATAGATCATATCATCGCATTTGTCAAAAAGCTCATTGACAAGGGCAAGGCCTATGCCGTGGATGACGGGAACGTGTATTTTTCCATTGACGCGTTTGAAAAATACGGCAAGCTGTCCGGCAGAAACCCGGAAGACATGCGGGCCGGGTCACGCATCGCAGTGGAGGAAAAAAAGACAAATCCCTTGGATTTCACCCTGTGGAAGCCGGCCAAACCCGAGGAACCCTATTGGGAAAGCCCCTGGGGCAAAGGCCGTCCCGGCTGGCACATCGAGTGCTCAGCCATGAGCCATGAATACTTAGGGGAAGGGTTTGACATCCACGGCGGGGGCAAGGACCTGATCTTTCCCCACCATGAGAACGAGATCGCCCAGAGCGAGGCCCTGTTCGGCACGCAGTTTGTGAAATACTGGATCCACAACGGGTTTGTGGACATCAACAACGAGAAGATGTCCAAATCACTGGGCAACTTCACCATGATCAAGGATGTGCTGGAAAGGTATTCGCCGGAAGTAATCCGCATGTTTCTTTTGTCCAATCACTACCGCAGCCCCATTGACTTCAGCGAGCAGTCCATGCATGAGGTGGGGATGGGCCTGGACCGGATCTACGGGTTTCTGGAACGGTTGGAAAACCTGGGCATCACCCCGGATACTGATAACGGTCATGGAGGCGGGCCGCTGTGGCAGGCGTTTGCCGATGCCATGGACGATGATTTCAACTCGGCCAAAGCCCTGGCTGCAGTGTTTGAAACCGTAAAAAAAGGCAACAAGACCCTGGACCAGGCCGCAGATCAGCCCGATGATGAAGCCCGGGCCGCGCTGGCACAGATCCGGACGGACATGGCCGCTATTGCTGGCATCTTGGGAATTTTCCATGAAAAACCGTCTGCCTGGTTTGCCGCCAAAAAGGACAAGGGCATGGCGGATATGACCGTGACACCGGAACAGGTGGAGGCATTGATCGCGGAGCGGGCCCAGGCCAGGAAGGACAAAAATTTTGCCCGGGCCGACGAGATCCGGGACCAGCTCCAGGAGATGAACATCATACTGGAGGACGGGGCTGCCGGAACGACCTGGCGGCTTGCATAGTCCTTTTCAGGGGCCGGTCAGGCCTTGTTAGCGCCTTACTCCTCAGTTTCTGTTAAAAAAAAAGAAAATGAGGAAGGGCAACTGGGTTGCGGGTTTCTCGCGTTAGAGAAGGGCTATCCGGTCCGCATGGGAATGATATTTTCCGCTTCCCGGGCCGACAGGTTCACCCCCACCCGGATCGCCTTGAGACCCATGACATCGGGCAGATCATCCAGGTCCAGAAGTTCCGGATCGTTTTTCAGCTGGCCCAGGTCGGTAAGAAAACGGATGTGCTGCTCAATCTCACTTTGTTCCGCCGGATTGGCATACACCAGGGCAATGCGGCCCGGCTGGGTGAGACGCTCTCCGGATCCCTTGATCAGAGCTTTGTCCAGCCGGGATTTGATGATCTCATGTCTCACATCATAGGCCCCGTCCACATCAAACCGTTTTTCATCATACCTAAACCGGATAGACAGCGGGGAGTGATTCACCAGGATGAGGTGGCAGGTATCCAGCGGGATCTGCAGGTCCGGCTTGACTTTTTGTGTCTGCAGGGCCATGCCGCAGGCCATCATGATCTGCCACAGGGTCATGTCCTTTATGTGGAAACCTGACAAAGTGCCGCTTTCCATCATGGCGGCCCCGATGTACATCATGTAGTCCACCCCGTCGGTCTGGCGTTTTTCAAAATAATGGGGAAAGGATTCCTGCATCCGGGCATCCTCTTTTTCCAGATAGGAAGAGAGCGCTGAATTCAGGGCAGCCACGCTGTCCTCATAATCTTTGCGCTTATGATGGATCATGCCGGTTGCCTGGTCCACGGCCCGGTTGTAGCGGTCGATCTTTTCCGCCATCTCGACGGAGATGCCTTTCAGAGAATCAAAGGTGGCAGCCACCTCCTGGTTCAGGAGCTGGTAAACGCTGTCCTCATCACTGGAAGTGATCCCGGCGGACAGGGTGTCACTGAGTTTGTCGATACGGTACACATACTCCTGCAGCAGGGGCCAGGGCCGTTCCTGTGCAGCAGATGTCATGATCTTTCTGGCAAGGACCAGCTGCCGGCGCAGGTCCTGCTGGATCCCCTGGTTCCTTGCCCGGGACGAGCCCCGGATATCGGACTGCCCGTAGAACGGAACCACATCATTGAACACAATGTCTGCCATTTTCGGGGAAGGATTTTTCTGGCGCAGGGCATCCAGATGGGCCAGGGCCGCCTTTCTGAACCGCCATTCCACAGACGGATGCACGGCAGTGCACTGTTCTTTGATCACCGTCTGCACATGCTTTGCCAATTCATCCTGTCCCCGCTTCAGGGCCACGGCGAACAGCGGGGAGATCTGCTCCATGAGCATGGATTCAAACGGCCCGAAATCATTGGGATGCGGGGAAAACACCTCCAGCAGGCCGATTTTCTTCCCCTGATATGACAGGGGCATCAACAGCATGGACCGAATCCCTGCGGTCACCCCTTCTGACTCGGCACAAACCAGGGGATCTTTTCTGGACAGGTCCGCCACCCGGAACACTTTTTCCCCTTTAGCCGCTGCCATCCAGACCGAATCTTCCAGTTCCTCCAGGCAGATGTGGTGGGAGTTGGAAAACAGGCAGTCCACTTTTGAATGGTGATCGTTTTTGGTCACCATGACCTGGTCCCCCTTGAGGGAGGAAACGGACACGCCCAGATCCGGTCGGCTGAACAGCGACTGGAGCCGGGATTCGATCTGCTGGATACCCCGGGAGGAGAAAATGGAGTTTTCATCCACCAGGTCCCGTTCCAGAAACGACAGGATCGCTTTTTCCGTCACATCCTGGACCCGGATAATGAAAAACCCCTTGAATTGAAACTGGGCCAGATCGATCAACCGGCTCAGCTGCTCCAGGTCGTTCAGGTGATCCATGATCCATTCCCGGTCGGTGTCAGACAAAGGGTGCGGGGTGCCCTTTGGTGTCAGTTCAACGAATTGGTGATCGGGAAACTCCTCATAATAGCGGACCAGGCCGGTCTTCTCATCGGTCATCCCCTGGGTGTTCAGACTGCTGGTAAACGGGCCGGTAAATCCGTAAATCCGTTCCAGGATCAGATAATAGGCACTCAGCATTTTTTTGTTCATATTGAAATCAATAGTTTCCAGAAGTGTTGATTTCAATGCATTGTTTTGATCCAGGAACAGCCGCTGAAACCGGGGAGTGGCATAAAAACTGTCAAAGGAACAAGGCGCAAAGGCTGCGGTCAGCTCCTGGTTAAAGGAAGCCGGAGATACCACCGCGCTCATCAGTGCATGGAGAATATCTGCATGGGCCTCCAGCTCGGACAGGTCCTGGATATCTTTCGTAAGCGACCGGGGCAGCCGTTCCATGATGCCGGCAAACATGCCGGCCATATGGGGGCATCCAGGCACCAGTTCAGTTTCCCAGAATGTCAGCAAAGGTGCCAGACTCAGAAGGGCATTGGCCTGAACACTTTTAGATCCTGACAATGGCAGCGTATTTTCCATGGGGTGTCTCCTTAATTATCTATTTTGATAATGGTAAGCACCGGCCATGTATTGTCAACAATTTCCCGTCAGGTCAACAGGTTGGCCGCAGGCAGGCTGTTGAATTTCCTGGCGGCCACATAGGCGGTCAGGGCATCCGCGATCCCCTGGTCGATGGGTGGTTTTTCATAACTTTCCAGACGGGGGCCCAGGGTATCATACGCCTGATCCTCCACCCGTCTGGCCCCGCTCTTGTGCCACCTTGTATAATCCTTGCGGTTGAACAGCCTTGATGCGGACAGGCTCCGGAACTTCTGGAACGTGGAGGGATGGGTCAGGTACTGGCCCCCGATACCTACCTGGTTCACCAGGTCCGTGTCAATGGTTTCCCCGGCCGGGATCATGGGGGTCAGGATATTTCTGACCATGCGGCAGATCTCCTCGTCCAGGAGCCATTTTTCATATCCCATGGAGATATAGGACCCCATCTGGCCGCAGGCATGGTAGATGAAATGGGCCCCGTTGCGCACCACCGTGGAGAGCATGAGGGTGCCTTCGGCCAGGGCCTGGGCATCGGGCAGATGGGCGTCGGTGAGGCTGCCCCCGGCCCGGCAGGGCAGGTTGTAGAACCCGGCCATCTGGGTGGTGGCACTGGCGATTTTGACCGCTTCGGAGGTGCCCACGGCCGACACCATGGTGCGCATGTCAATGGGCGCGGAAGATGACCCGTACAGCACGGGGGTGCCCGGACTCACCAGCTGGGTGAGCACCACGCCGGCCAGCACTTCCGCGTTCTCTAAGGCCAGCAGTTCCGGCAGGGAAACCGGGCCGCTGATTCCGGCCAGGATCATGTTGGAAATCACCACAGGCTGGCGCCATCCGGCCATCTGCAGGATCACATCCCCCTCTTCTTTTGAAAAGCGAAGAGGCGACAGGGTATTGGCCACGGCCGCCACCACCGGCATGTCCAGCATCTTTTCCCGACCGCCGAAGATAATGGCGGCCATCTCCAGGACATCTGCTGCTTCCTGGCCACTGCCGGATGCCCCGAAAATCGGTTTGTCGCACAGGGTCATGTAGCCCAGCATCATGTCCAGGTTGGCTGTTTCCCCGGGCAGGTCCGTGGGCTGGACCATGAGATACCCGCCCATATCCACCTGGTCCGAGGTCTGGACAAGTTTACAGCATGCCGTAAAATCGGCCAAGGTGGCCGGGCGCTGGGTGCCGTCGGTGCCGGCGATACTGGTGGCACCGCCCGTGGGAATGAAGACAAATCCCTCCGGGCCGCCGATGGTCACGTTTTTCGCCGGATTTCTGGCATGGAGCGTGAACGCGGGTACTGTGGTGGAAAGGGCGTTGTAGATATCTGTTTCTTTGAAATAGACCCGGGTGCCGTGGGTGTCAAACCCGCGGGATTTGAACATGCCGGCAATGCGCTCATGGTTGAAGTCGATACCGGTGTGGCGCAGGATATTCATGGATGCGTCATGAATCCGGGTCAGGTCCTGAAAAGAGAGCCGCTGCATCCGGTCGATCATCGTCTGCCTCCCAACCGTTGTCATATGGTTTTATTCATTATCGTTTTTTTCCCGTCACTTTGGCCCAGGTGTCCCGCAGGGTCACGGTGCGGTTGAACACCGGTGCCCTATCCGTGCTGTCTTTGGCATCCAGACAGAAATACCCCAGGCGCTCCAACTGAAACACCTGTTCCGGCCGGGCATTGGAAAGGGTTTTTTCCAGTTTGCCGTCAACCAGGGTCTCCAATGATGCAGGATTCAGGTTCTTTGTAAAATCCTGTCCCCCTTTTTCAGGATCCTCCTGGGTGAACAGGCGGTCATAGAGCCGTACACGGGCGGACAGGCAGTCCGTTGCATTTACCCAATGGATGGTGCCTTTCACCTTTCTGCCGTCCGGGGCGTTGCCGCCGCGGGTCTCCGGATCATAGGTGCAGATCAGGGCGGTGACATCTCCTTTTTCATCCTTGATCACTTCCCTGCAGGTTACATAATAGGCATTGCGCAGCCGTACCTCCCGGCCCGGCCCCAGGCGGAAGAATTTTTTCGGGGGATCTTCCATGAAATCCTCCTGCTCCACATAGATCTCTCTGGAAAAAGTGATTTCCCGGGTGCCCATCTCTGGTTTCTGGGGATGGACCATGGCGGAAAGGGTTTCTACTTTGTCTTCCGGATAGTTTTCAATGATCACCTTCAACGGCCGCAGCACCCCCATGGCCCGGGGGGCTGTTTCATTGAGGTCATCTCTGAGGCAGGATTCCAGCAGGCCCACGTCGATGCGGCTTTCCTTTTTGGACACACTGATGGTGTCACAGAACTTTCTGATGGCTGCCGGGGTATAGCCCCGCCGCCGCATCCC
>JAABTU010000482.1 GCA_011389715.1 Desulfotignum sp. | reverse complement strand
TTAAAATTCCTGCAATTATGTTCCCATGTATTCAGCAAATCACATGCCAGAAATAGAAATATGCTGAAAATAATATTGTAAATTATTGAATTAAAAGGAATATTAATATTTTTACATCGCAACCCCTAAAACCATTTCATGTCAAATCAACTATCCTGAAACAATAAAATACAATTTTGTTTTTAAATATGAGAATTTACTTACAATAACGTAATAAATATTAATTCATGATGTTTTTTTGGCAAAACTTTTATGTTTATCACCGTCCTCCCAGGATTTTTGCTGCCAGGCAGCAGCATGCGATTTTCGAAATCACTTCTGCAGGGATCAAAACAAAAACAGCGCACCGCCAGAGACAACCCCATGGGTTTATCACATTTTTGTACTTTTGCCATGTTTCAGCCGGCCTGCAAAACAATTGCGGATGGTTCAGGTATGGGTAGACACAATAGCTGCATGGCTGATGGACAGGCTGGGGTTTTCATATGGTTAAACCATTTCATGTCTGAATGGCTGACCTGGCAGGGCTATGGCGGATTTTGCCGGAGAAAGCCGCTATTTTAAGGGTTGACATACAAAAAATTATAGGCTACACAAAGCTACAAATAGGCTATGGCAGCGCTTTCCAGGCTGTTCAAGGGGGGTTCACAATTTAACGGGTTGTTTTTTTTGTATGGCACAGTTAGAGTTAAAAAATATCAGTGTACAGTTTGGTGGTCTCAAGGCATTGTCACAATTGAGTTTTACCATCGGCAATGGCCGGATTGTGGGATTGATCGGTCCCAACGGTGCAGGCAAAACAACGGTTTTCAATGTGCTCACCGGAGTGTACCAGGCATCTGAAGGGGATGTGATCTTTGATGGGGAAAGCATTCTGGGCAAGCGGCCCTATGTGATTTTCGAAAAAGGCATTGCCCGAACCTTTCAGAATATCCGGCTTTTTTCCGCCATGACGGCGGTGGAAAATGCCATGGTTGCCAGACACTGCAGGTCCGGCACAGGGGTGTTCGGTTCCATTTTACGCACCCCTTCCCAGAGACGGGAAGAGGCCTTTATCAGGGAAAAGGCCCTGGAAGCCCTGACATTCATGGGGGTGGATGCCTATGCTGATACAGTGGCTTCCAATCTGTCTTACGGCCTCCAGCGCAGGCTTGAAATCGCCCGGGCCATCGCATCGGAACCAAAGGCCCTGCTTCTGGACGAACCGGCTGCCGGCATGAACCCGGCGGAAACATCGGAACTGATGAAAGATATCGCGCGCATTAAAGACCTGGGCATTGATGTGCTCCTGGTGGAACATGACATGAGGGTCGTCATGGGTGTGTGTGACCATATCGTTTGTGTTGACCATGGTGTGAAGATAGCTGAAGGAAATGCCCAGCAGATCCAGAATGATCCAAAGGTCATTGAAGCATACCTTGGTCAGCCAGCCAACCAATAATTTTTAGGAGGAAAAAAATGAGGAAACGTATTGTATCAATTTTGGCCATGGGACTGATTCTGGTTCCATTTCTTCTCGTGGGCGCAGTTTCTGCAAAAACTTTGAAAATCGGATCTTTGAGCCCCCTCACAGGCCCCTATGCCTCTGATGGAACCGATATCAAAAACGGTGTTCTCACCGCTATTTCCGTTTTTGAAGAGCAGGGCGGCATGCCCGGATATGATAAAATCGAACTGTATGCCCAGGATACAGCCTGTGACCCGAGGCAGGCGGTGGCTGCAGCCAACAAGCTGGTCAACCTCGAGGTTGCCGGTGCCATCGGCGCCTATTGTTCTTCCTCCACCATTCCGGCCTCTAATGTTCTGGATGAGGAAGAGGTTATCATGATCACCCCGGCTTCCACCCATCAGGATGTTACAGAAAGGGGCCTTCCCTACATGTTCAGAATGTGCGGACGTGATGATGCCCAGGCCCCTGCCGCTGCCAGGTTTATCAAAGAAGCGCTGGGCGCGAAAACCATATTCATTGTGGATGACAAAACCACCTATTCCCAGGGACTGGCTGACGGCGTTAAAAAAGCTGCCAAGGAACTGGGCATAAAAGTACTGGGCCATGAACATGTCAACCAGGGGGACAAAGATTTTTCAGCGGTTCTCACCCGGGCAAAACAGGAAAACGCTGATGTTTTCTACATGTCCGTACAGGGATTTTCTCCGGCAGCCATGATGACGCTGCAGGCAAAACGCCTGGGCATGGATTCCCAGATTGTTACCCAGGATGCGGTTTTCCAGCCGCGGTTCATGGAAGTTGCCAAAGAAGCTTCCCAGGGTGTTTTTCTGACTTATGGGTATACCGATCCTACCACCCCGGAATACAAAGCGTTTGAAGAAAGATATGTGCCCAAATACGGCAGAATTGCCGCATACGCCACCTATGCCTATGATGCGGCCACCACGCTGCTGAAAGCCATCAAGGCGGCAGGCTCCACTGATCCTGCAAAAGTCAAGGCGGAGATGATGAAGATGGATTATCAGGGCGTTGCCAAACGTATCAAGTTTGAAGAAAACGGTGATACCGGATCAAACTACATTGCCTTTAAGGTGGTTGACGATAAATTCGTCCCCTACTGGGATCCGGAAAAAGGACTGCTCAAATAAACTATGACATCATAAGATGCGGCTGGATCCAGGTTCAGCCGCATCCTTTTATCCACCCAAATTTAAGAAATTACGCATAATGGAATATTTTATTCAGCAGTTTGTTAACGGATTGACCCTCGGCGGCATGTACGCATTGATCGCATTGGGGTATACCATGGTATACGGGGTTATTCAGCTCATCAACTTTGCCCATGGCGAGTTTTTTGCCGCCGGCGGGTATGTGGGCGCCATTACGCTGGGATACCTGTCCGGCCTGGGGTATATGCAGACCCACCCGGTGCTCTGCCTGAGCGCTGCATTTGTTCTTGCCATGGCCTATTGTGCATACCTTGCCGTGGGGGTTGAAAAAATCGCCTATAAACCATTGCGCAGGGAATCCCGGCTGGCAGCCCTGCTGTCCGCCCTGGGCATGTCCATTTTTCTGTCCAACGGCATGATGCTCACCCAGGGGGTATATGACAAAATTTATCCCGGAGAAATGTTTCAGGGAAGATTCGATTTCGGCACAGTGGCGATTTCCTATCTGCAGATCATGATTATTGTTCTGACCGCTTTGCTGCTGGTGGGACTGAACCTTCTGGTGTTCAAGACCAAAATCGGCATGGCCATGCGGGCCACGGCCCAGGACAAGACCATGTCCGCACTGGTGGCCATAGGCAGCAACAAAATCATTTCTCTGACATTTGCCATTGGTGCCGGACTGGCAGCTGCCGCCGGTATCATGTATGGTCTTTATTACGGCTCTGTCCGGTACGATATGGGGTTTATTCCGGGCATCAAGGCATTTGCCGCAGCTGTTCTGGGGGGTATCGGCAATATCACCGGTGCCATGATCGGTGGATTGATCATCGGCATGGTGGAAGTGTTCGGGGCAGGGTATTTTTCCAGCGAATATAAGGATGTTTTTGCATTTATTATTTTAATCGGCGTACTGTATTTTAAACCAACCGGCATTATGGGCGAGAATATCAATGATACAAGAGTTTAAAAAAATCTGGAAACCATATACCATCGGGATGCTGTGGCTGTTTGGTCTGCTTTGGCCCATGCTGGGGGTTCATTCCGACGGTACCCTGACCGTTCATGAAACGTTCCGGGTATGGGGGTATATCCTGGCAGGGTCGGGAGCATGCCTGTTGCTGTACATGGTAAAAAAAGGCGGATACCTGGATATTATAGGAGGTCCTTTGTCCCGGGCAACAAGCCGTATTCAGACCCGTGCTTTTGCCATTCCCAACTGGTCATGGCAGGTGGGTCTGATTTTTCTGGCCTGTTTTCTGCCGTTGTTTGCCGACCGGTATGGTACGGATGTGGCCATTAATGTGTTGATTTATATCTGTCTGGGTTTGGGCCTGAATATCATGGTGGGCCTTTGCGGCCTGCTGGACCTGGGATACATTGCTTTTTACGGTGTGGGCGCATATGCATATGCATTGTTAAATTCAATCTACGGTCTGAGTTTCTGGGTCTGTCTGCCATTTTCCGCATTTTTCGCCTGTCTGGCAGGGGCCATTGTGGGATATCCCACCCTGCGCATGCGCGGTGATTACTTGGCCATTGTGACCCTGGGATTCGGGGAAATCATCCGGCTGATTCTCAACAACTGGATGTCGCTGACCAACGGGCCCAATGGCATCCTGGGAATAGATGCCGTGGGCATGTATCTGCCGGTATTTGAAAACGGGCTGACATTTGAACATTTCTGGATGAAGAAATTGTATCTTTTCTACTATCTGGTACTGGCCCTGGCAATATTTACCGCCTATGGGATACGGCACCTGAATATCTCCCGGACCGGCCGTGCCTGGGAATCCATAAGAGAAGATGAAACCGCGGCTGAACTCATGGGGGTAAATACCTTTATCTATAAGCTGCTGGCCTATATCATGGGTGCATTTTTTGCCGGACTGGCGGGCGCCTTTTTTGCGGCACGCATGCGGTTTGTGAGCCCGGAGAGTTTCACTTTCCTGGAATCAGCCATGGTATTGTGCATGGTGGTCCTGGGGGGCATGGGATCCATTCCCGGCATCATCCTGGGTGTGTTTGCATTGATTGTACTGCCCGAGGTGTTCCGGGAATTTGAAAGCTACCGGATGCTGATATTCGGCTCCACCATGGTCATTATGATGCTCTTCCGGCCGGCCGGCCTCATACCGGCCAAGCGCATGGGAACCAGATCCGACGAAAGGGAGGGATAGTCACGACATGGGCACACAAGCAATTCTTGAACTCGCAGACGTCCACTCCGGATATGGGTCCATTAAAGCACTGAAAGGCATTTCCCTGAAGGTCATGCCCGGAGAGGTCGTGGCCATTATCGGTGCCAACGGGGCCGGTAAATCCACCACCCTCATGACCATCTGCGGAATTGTGACAGCAGAAAAGGGAGATATTTTTTATGAAGGGGAGCGCATCAACAAGGTGGCCCCGGAAAAACTGCCCACCATGGGGCTGTGTCAAGTGCCGGAAGGCCGCCGGATTTTTCCCCGGCTGTCTGTGGAGGAAAACCTGATCCTGGGCGCCTTTCACCGCAATGACAAAGAGGGGATACACCGGGATATTCAGCGGGCCTATGATCTGTTTCCCATACTGGGGGAACGTAGCCGGCAGGAAGGGGGAACCCTGTCAGGCGGTGAGCAGCAGATGCTGGCCATTGCCCGGGCCCTGATGACCAAACCCCGACTCCTGCTGCTGGATGAACCATCTTTGGGACTTGCACCCATTATCATCCAGCAGATTTTTGAGATCATTAAAACCATTAACAAAGAAGAGGGTGTTACCATCCTGCTGGTGGAACAGAATGCCACCCTGGCGCTCCAGGCGGCTTCCAGAGGCTATGTGGTAGAAACAGGGCAGATCACCCTGGAAGATTCCTCTGAAAACCTCATCGCCAATCCCAAAATCCGGGAGGCCTACCTGGGCGAATAATTCTCATCAGCAAAAGCGGTATGTAATGAATCAAAAACATCCGGTTCGGGAATCTTTCCCATACCGGATGTTTTGCGTTTGCAAAGACACGGTGCACGGCATCAAACAGATGGTTTGCAGGAAAACCTTGCTACCAGGGGATTGTGATCTGAAAAAACCCTGTTTTCCAGGGCATCCATATGCTGCAGTGTCAATTGTCTGTAATAGATGCGGTCCAGTTCAAACCCGAAAATCTGTTTGACCAGCCCGGCCCGTCCGGGCCGTGCCTGCCGGAGGGTGAGTGCCCGGGCCAGGCTGTTGAGAACCTGCTGCCTGGAGCGGTTCCAGCAGTTGAAGTCACCCGCCAGGATCAAAGGACCCTGATGGTGCTGCAGGGTTTTGAGCAGGCGGGAAAACTCCCATTGATACCAGGCCCGGGATGTGAAATTCACGGCATGGATGTTGGCCACCAGCAGCAGGTCCCCGGAACTGAGCCAGTACCGGGTCATGAGGGCATTCTTCCGCGTTGCAACCATGGTTTCCCTGGCCAGGGACATGACATCTGTTTTGGTGTGCATATCAGCCATGGCAGCCGTAAGCACCCCGAAATGAAACCGGCGGATTCTGATGTTTGCGGCCGCCGCATAGGACAGGCCGGCAACGGAAAACAGATTGTCCGGGAATACCGCTTCCTGGAACAAAAGAATATCCATGTCAAAAAGGTGTATCCAGTTTTTGACCATGGTATCGAATTCCGGTTTCAGGTTCTCCTTGTGTACATTCCAGCACAGAATGCCAAAATCACGGGGAATGATTTTGTTTTCCAGAATTAATGGGGACCGCAATAATGGAATATCTGGTTTAAACATGGCTTTTATCGACAATCGCTGGTTACAGCAGGGGAGCAAATACGCTCATGAAGTTTTCACTGAGCCTGCGCCACCTGGCTGCTGCAGGCATATGGCATTCGCAGTTGTCCAGGAGCTGTGCCATCCATTCTTCACACTGGTCGATTATGGCCCTGGAATAGGCGAAACTCACCACTTCATAGTTGAGGAACAGGCTGCGCTGGTCAAAATTGGCAGAGCCCATTATCACACCCCTGCGGTCATACAGGATGGCTTTGGCATGTATCATCCCATGGGGATACAGACAGACCTTTACCCCTTTGCTGTCAAGATCCCGCATGAACCCGGACCGGCTCAGGTCGGCAATAAGATGGTTGGAGCTGGACGGGGTGATGAGCCTGACATCCACCCCCCTGTGGCAGGCAATGACCAGGGCCTGCATCAGGCTTTTATCCGGTACAAAATACGGGGTGACGATCCAGATGCGTTCCTGGGCTGAAAAAACAGCAGACAGCAGCGCTTCATAAAGGGCATCACTTTGAATATCCGGGCCTGAGGGCACCACCTGGATATTGGTTTCACCGGCTGCTGCCGGCATAAAACCGGGCAGCGCCAGTTTGTCTGAAGCGGTATGGTTCCAGTCTGCAGTAAAAATTTCCAGGTAATGGAATACAGCCGGTCCCTGGATGAAAAACAACAGGTCCTGCCACCGGTGCCTGCAGGGTGACGGACCAATGTATTCCCTGGTGATGTTCATCCCTCCGGAAAGAACGGTTTTGTCATCAAATATGAAGATTTTGCGGTGGTTTCGCAGATTGATATAGTTTTGAAAAGGCCTTGTCAAAAGGGGCATGTAAAACGCCACCTGGCCCCCGGCTTTTTTCAGTTTCCGCAGGGGCAGCTGGTACAGATACAGGGGCAGAGACCCGATGCAGTCAATGAGCAGCTTTACCTGAATTCCGCTTGCCGCTTTTTTCGTCAGCGCCGCCAGTATGTTTCGCCCCACATTGTCCGGCCGCAGTACATAGGTGGATATGAGAATGGACTGTCGAGCCGAAGATATCTGTTCCATAATAATATTATAGGCTTTGACGCCGTCGGTATAGAAAAAAAACCGGTTGCCCCGGGTGGCACCGGCAATGCCGTTTCTCCGCAGCACCATGTCAATGCGGGTGGCATCCTGTTCCGGGATTTCTCCTTTTTTCGCCAGTTTGAAAACCGTTTTTTCCCGGCGTTTGAGCTTTCTGCTCCTGAAAATAAAATACAGGGGCACGGCAAAATAGGGCAGCAGGATGATGGCCAGAAGCCAGGCAATCATGCTGGGGGGTTCTCTGCGCTGATACACCATATGCCCCAGTACCCCCAGCACCAGGATGCCGGACATGATGGCGGTGCTCTGTACCAATATAAAATAAAAAACATTCTCACTCATGCCATAATTGAACCATACTCCCTGAAAAATAGCAACCCGGTGATGTCTGGCCGGATTTCCTGAAATGTGACGGATTAAAGGGGGGTAAAATCAAATCTCTGGCCACCGATGGTTGCCTCATACATCAGCCCCCCTTTGGTATGGACAAACACGGCCACACCTTTTCTATATCCTAAGCTGGTCTGGGTTCCTGTGTCAGGGCCTGCATTGGCACTGGCAGTGCCGCCTTCCGTGCCGGCCTTTGCCTGGGCGCCTGCAGTGATGACCACAGCAGAGGCAGAGGCATCAAATTCAAATATGCCGCTGGTAAATTCGTCATAGGCCCGTTTGTCCTGGAAAAAAATGATTTCGGAAAAAGCCTGGCCCCCCAGCTGGAATCCTACGGTCACTTTGGACAGGGTCACGTGACCGGTAAGTGTTCCCTGCCGGTATACCCGGCCTTTACCAAAGGCACCCCCCACAACAATGCCGCCCTTTCCCACTATGGGAAATACGGCATATCCATAGGCATTTTTAAAAAACGGCTGCACTGCCGGGGATTTTTTGAATACCGAGATGGTGTGGCTGTAGTCATCGGCAAAAACTGCAGACCCAAGGGTTGCCATCCAGAAAGCACATAATGTCAATAAAAGGATTTTGATGGGTTTCATGTGTCTGACTCCTCGTGTGTTTTTTGCGCCAAAATTGTCCCTGTTTGGTTTCTGATTAATGGGGGCATTGGCACTTTTTGTGCTGCGGAAATTTGTACCATTCAGCGTTGGAAAACACAAGATTTTTGATTGGTAATCCTGTGACCACCTGTGTCATCCCTACATGGATCAAGGCTTGCGTTTCCATCCGCCTGCCGGTTGGTACTGACAAGCAGCCGATGGCTGTCAGTCTGGTGCCAGAAAAGGAAATCGGGTGGCTGCAGAAAACCGTTCTACAAACCCTGTTTCTGTGGCAAGCTCAAGGAATTTGACCCGGGGGGCCATGACCTGGACCTCCTTGAGCTTTGTCTTGTCAAGCAGGGCCATGACAGCGCCGGTGCCGGCCAGATTTTCTGCGGCAATCATGTGATTTTTGCAGATGTCAGGGGGAAGCATGCCGATATCCCGGGCATTTTTCCAGTCAAATTTGACACCGAATGCGCCGGTGAGAATGGTGCGGTCCACCTGCGTAACCCCGGCTTTTTCCAGCAGCATCTGGATTCCCACAAACAGGGCGGCCTTGGCCAGCTGCACCTGGCGTACATCCTTGAGAATGAACTGTATATCGGTTCCCGGCAGGGTGAATGCACGGCCAACACCCTTGTCATCACAGGTTACCCCGGGTCTGTCCGGGTCAAAAGTGCCGTTTTCTCTGATGATGCCGGTTCTGCGCATGGCAGCCAGGATGTCGATGACCCCTGTCCCGCAGATGCCTGCTGCCGGGGCATTGTTGATGGTTTCATGGAAAATGGCGCCGTTGTCGACCCAGACCCGGCTCACGGCGCCAGTGGCGGCCCGCATGCCGCTGGAGATCTGGGCGCCTTCCAGGGCCGGCCCGGTGGCACAGCTGGTAGCCCATATTTTTGCACCGGTACACAGCATGAGTTCGCCGTTGGTGCCGATATCAATGATCAATGTGGTTTCTTTTCTGGTATGGGAAAGATCCCCGAGACAGGCAGCCAGAATATCCCCTCCCAGAAATCCGGAGATCACCGGAAATATGTACACCGGTATATTTTCCCCTGCATGGATTCCCAGATCGCGGCAGGTCAGAAAAAGGGTATCATGGAATACAGGCAGATACGGGGCAATGCCCAGGGTATAGGGGTTGAGGCCTGCAATAATATGCTCCATGGTGGTGTTGCCTACCATGGTGATCTGGTCAATGGCATCCCGGTCTCTGCCGACCGCTTCCAGACAGGTGTCAATGAGATGGTTCATGGCCCCTGCTGCAAGTTTCTGCTGGGCGGCCAGGCAGGCGGTGTCCTGGCTGGCTGCGGAAATTCGGGAGATGACGTCCTCCCCATACCGGCGCTGGGGGTTGACCATGGCCTTTGCCGCCAGTATGGTTCCTGCTGCCATATCACATACATAGGCGGCAATGGTGGTGGTACCGATGTCAAAGGCAATGCCCAGCCCGGATGGGTGCCGGCCTTTTTGGACTGAAATCACGCCGGCATCTTTGTGGAATACCACGGTTATATCATTGTCATGGATGGCTGGATCAGAAAGTTCCGCCAGGGGAAACCGGTGGGAAAACCAGATCTTTTCAGAGAATTCTGATGTAACCGCACGGCATATTTTCTGGGCCAGGCTGTAGGTAACCTCCTTTGAAGCCGCCTTTATCCGGGCTTTGGTCAGGAAAAACCGCTGTACTGCCGGATCAGCGGTAAATTGTCCCGCAATAGCGGTTTTGCCGAACACCTCATTTCCTAGGACCAGTTTTTCCGGTATGGTGACCTGCAGCGGTCCTTTCAGTACACGGGCCTGGCAGGACAACCGGTGGTCAGGGCCTTTTTTCTTCAGCAGTTTTTCTTCCTGTTCGGTTCTGGGGGCCAGGTGGTCCGGAAGGTCAACAATGACGAGGCACTTGCCGCAGGTGCCTTTTTCTCCGCAATCGGACCGCAGCAGTATCCCCTTGGAAAGGGCGGCCTGAAACAGCGTGGACCCGGCGGGCACGGTGACCTGCCGGCCAAAGGGTTCAAAAACAATAGTGCAGGGCGTTGTCATAAACAATATTATCCTTTCAGTTAAACCAGATATCATTTTCCAGGTAGGCCTGGTCCAGTTTTTCCTGGTGGCGTTTCAGTTCCTCTCCCATATCTGCGGCCAGGGTATGGAGCAGGTAATGGATCAGGCTGATCATGGACACCGGGGTGCCCAGAAACGGAATACTTTTCTGGGGGGTAATCAGGACATGGTCGCTGAACTGGACCAGTGGGCAGGATGTGCTGTCCGTGATCAGGACCTGGCACAGCGCCTGGCGCCGGGGTATTTTGCCCAGGCGGATCAGTTCATTGGGGTAGCGCGAGGTGGCAATGACCACAACCACCGCGCCTTCAGGGGCAAAAACCATCTGGTCCATGCTGGTTCTGTCACTGCCGTTGAGGATGCACACATTGGTCCGTATTTTTGACATGGTCCAGCCCATGTAGTGGGCCGATGAATATGACAGCCTGGAGCCCATGATATACACGGCAGGAGCGGACTTCAATGCGTTGCGCACAGCCTGCACCGTTGCAGGGTCAATGTTTTTGTGCATGGCCTTGATGCTGTCGATATCCAGGTTGATGAGGCGGTCCAGCTCCGCATCTTCACTGCCTGTCACAAGATGGCGCATTCTGCCCCGTTCCACCAGGGTCAGGTCCCGGTCAATGAGGTCCCGGAGGGTGTTGATGAAGACAGCATAGTTCTTGAACCCCAGCTGACGCACAAACCGGACCACGGTTGCCTCACTGGTGCCGACTGCTGCAGCCAGCTGCCGGGTGGTCATGAAAACCGCCTTGTCCGGACTGGACAAAACAAAGTCTGCCAGGCGCCTGCCTTTGGCAGCCAGGGTATCATATTTTTCATGGATGATGGTTTGCAGAAAGCCGGGCTTTTTTGTCATGTATTGTCCGTTTGTAAAATTTTCAGTGGGTTTGTTACTGTCTGCCTGGTAATGTCAACGCTTCTCTGATTTTCAACAAAACTCTTGTAACAAAAATTATCAAATTGTACAATAAGTTTAAAAAAGAAAGCTTTTGTTACGCTTTGCTTGACACGCCGGCCGGACCATGACATAAAATAAATCGATTGTCCATAACCAGCCGGACAGGAAAACATAAATGATATAAAAAAAACCCAAAGGAGAAAGATATGAATTTAATGGGACTGCAAGGCGGACAGTACAAACCGCTTTCCGCACAACAGGTTGACACCGTGCACAACGCTGCATTGACCATTCTGGAAAAAACCGGCATCACCTATGAATCCGGCCTGGAAAATACAGTGGACATGCTGGAAAAAAACGGGGCCACAGTGAACCGGGAAAAAAAACGGATCATGTTCCCTGGGAATCTGGTTGCCGCATCCGTGGAAAAAGCACCCGCAGAGGTGGTGCTCTGCGGCCAGAATCCTGAAAATGACCTGCATCTGACCGAAGACCGGGTCCATCTGGGAACCGGCGGGGCTGCCATCAAAATTCTGGATCCTGACACCGGCGATGTCAGGGCCACCACCCTGGATGACCTGCAGAAGGTTTCCTGCCTGGTGGACCAGCTCAAAAACATCCACTTTCTGGTGCGGCCGTGCATCCCCACGGATATCGATGAAAAAGACTATGACATCAACATGTACTATGCCTGTCTGTCCGCGTCCGGCAAGCATGTCATGTCCGGGGTAAACAACGAGGAGGGGCTTCACCAGGTCATGGAGCTGGCCGCCATGATCGCCGGCGGAAAGGAAAAACTGGCAGAACGTCCCATCATTTCCGTAATCACCTCCTTTGCCATCAGCCCGCTGAAGCTGTGCACCCAGTCCACAAAGATCATGCAGGAAGCTGTCAGAAACAGCATCCCGGTGGCCCTGTCTTCGGCCCCCATGGCCGGTTCCACCTCACCCCTCACCATGGCCGGAACCCTGGCCCAGCTCCATGCCGAGGTACTGGCCGGCATCACCATCTGCCAGCTGACAAATCCGGGGGCGCCTCTGCTTTACGGCGGCATTCCGGGTATGGCCAACCTGGCCACCATGGGATACTGCGGCGGGGCTGTGGAGTGCGGCATGATGAATGCGGCCATCCATCAGATGTCCCGGCATATCAAGGTGCCCAACTACAACTCATCCGGACTGTCCGATGCCAAGGTGCCCGATGCCCAGGCCGGGTATGAAAAAACCTTTACATCGGTGCTGGCTGCCATGGGCGGTTCCAATTATATTCACCACAGTGCCGGCATGCTGGAATCCATGCTCACCATTGCCCATGAGCAGTTTGTGATTGATGATGAAATCAACGGCAACTGCTGCAAAGTATTGAAAGGCATCGCGGTGGACGACGAACACCTGGCACTGGAAGTTATCCACAGCGTGGGCCCTGGCGGCAATTTCATGACCGCCCCCCACACCATGACCCATATCCGCAAAGAATACTTCAACAGCAACGGGGTGACCGACCGCAGAATCCGGGACCGCTGGGCCGCTGACGGGTCCCTGGATGCCAGACAGCGGGCCCTGGCCATTGCAAAAAAACTGCTGGCCAACAAGACCGCCTATATTCCGGAGGATGTGGATGCCCTCATCCGGGAAAAATTCAATATTCTGCTGCCCGGACAGCACTGAACCGACCGGTCATGACCCCCACCAAGAAGGTGCCGGGGAAAAATGACCGCCATGCTGACCGATTATATCCTTTACCTGGACAATAAAAACTGGATCAGTTTTTGCAATTGTGTGTTACATAGATGGCGGTATCGGCGTGATCAGGGAAAACTGTATGAGGAGATAATCACATGTGCGGTATTGTTGTCTACTATGGGGATGCCCAAAACCGGCTGACGCGTATTCTGACGGGCATGTGGGCCATTGTCTACCGGGCCCCGGACAGCACCGGTATCGGATTGCAGGGCAGTGAACTGGAGCCCATAAAGATCCGGCGGGAACTGGGGTCGGTGGAAAATCTCATCGACCACCTCATGAGACATCCGGTGTTTGAAGACGGGGACCTGCAGGCAGCTGCCCTCATGGATGATGACAAAGGAAACCATGCCGGTCTCATGGCCCGGGTCCAGAAAAAACTGCTCGCCTATGAAGGGTTTTTTCCAAAAAAACCTGCATCTTTTCCCACATGGTCCCAGATGACGGACACACAGACTATCTCTCATGTGGAACCTGGGACCTGCGGAAATCCAAGTATCCAGAATATTTTCATCATTGATTCCCCCAAAGCGTTGAAGGCAGCTGTTGATTGCATGATAATGGATTATGATCTGCCTGCTGCGGTGGTGGAAAAGCTGATTAAAAAGGGATTCCAGGAACAGGTGGACCAGGCTGAAAAATTTTCTCCCCTGCCGGTGGAAACATCAGATCTTTTCCATGAATTTGCCCAGATTTTCAACCGGTTTGCCTATGATGAAGCACCGGTCCGGCCCCGGCGTGTGGAAGCCGGGCAGGGCCCGAAACATCCCTTTGCAAGAAAATATGTCTGGCACTACCTGCGGCAGGTGATCGTCACATTGCCCGCAGATTACAGTACAGATGGGATTGCCAATCTTTTCAGATATCTGGATGCCTGGGTCCTTGCGGGCCTGACACAGGAGGCCGTCGACCGGATCCAGCTCATATTTGAAAATTTCTGGACCGCATATTCAGACCGGCCTGCCCGGCAGTGGCAGATTCTCTACCGGATCGAAAGAACCTGCAATTTTTACGGCCTTGCTGCCACCGCTGTCCTGGCGTATTATCAGACCCGGGTCTATATGAAACAGATTCCGGTGACCCAGGCCGGCAATTACTTTCCCCTGGGCCATGTGCCGGGGCCCACCCACCCGTTTTTGCTCAAATCCATGGTGCAGCCGGTGATCGGCCAGGGCCGGTGGGCTATCCAGTCTGCCATCTCCGTGCGCAACGCCCATCCTTTCATGGATGAACACAAAATCCGGGCGGTGGTGCTGAACGGCCAGTTTGATTCCGATGTGGAATCCCGGCTTAAACAATACATTACCCAGGTGGCCGGCATTGGTCTGCGCACGGACAATTCCACTGAATTGTTCGCCATGCTCTGGGGACATTATTTTGAGACCGCCTGGCAGGAAAACCAGCGGTATAAAATCATTGAGGACCAGCACCGTCTTGAGCTTGAGGAGATGTCCATTTGCAGCCAATCCATCGATTATACAATATTCAAGGCGCTGAATAAAAAAAATATCCATGATATTGATGAGATGGCCTTTATCAGAGCGGTACAGGCAATGATGCCATCAGGGGGACAGTTCGCCGTATCCGGCATCAGCCGGGTGTCACCGGACCGGCTTTTTGTGGCAGCCCACAACCGGCCGGTATATATTGTCAAACGCCGGGAAACATCCGACTTCATGGTGGTATCGGATATCAATGCAGCCCTGGGACTGTTTCCCCAGACATTGATCCAGTCCACCCGGGTCAAGCTGATGAAGCTGATGAAAAGTTATTCAAAAAAATCCATGATCGTGGAACCGGATTTTTTTGATACAGATACCGGGGCCCGGGGCGACTGGTTCAGGCAGGAAAAAAAAACGCTGCTGACCCCCTTTCTTGTGGATATCTATGCCCTGGACCAGCCGGAAATATTTGCACGGATTCAGACAAAACCGGGCAAGGATTCGGTGATGCGTCACCTGCATTTTCAGGATTTTTCCGGCAAGATCAGAACCGACATCCGGCCTGAGCAGACATATATCACCCCTGTGTCATATCAAAAGGATTATGGTAAAACCTTTTATGAAGAACATCTGCTGGAAACCCCCGGTCTGATGGAAGATATTTTGAACCGGTATACAGATGCCGTCAAGTCACAGCCGCGGTTTGATATCCGGCACCGTCTTCTGGAAAGGCGGTTTGGCCGGGGGCTGACCAACCTTAACCGGATCATCATGGTGGGTACCGGGTTCAGTTATCTGGTGGCGGAAATTGTGGAAAAGACCATGGAACCGTTTTTTTCCGGCATCAACCTTGTTGTGAGCACCCCTGCGGATATCGGTCATGTAAAATCCGCCATCAACCCGGATCGGGACCTGGTGGTCATGGTATCCTGGTCCGGCACCACCTCGGATATGATTGATTTTGCCGTGATGCTTCTCAGGCAGAATGTTCTCATGATAGGGATCACTGAAAAACCGTTTTCCGACATGGCCCTGGTGGTGCGGAAAAGTGCCGGGGTCATCCCGGTGCTCAGCGGAGAAGAGGTCACGGTGGCACCATTGAAAAGTGCCATGTGCATGCTTTTGACCCTGGATCTGTTCTGTCTGTATATGTGCAGGGTTGTATCCGGTAAAACAGATGCCATTGACGGCCTGGTCAAAGAGATGCGCACCCTGCCGACATTTCTGGATACCATGCTCACGGATGAATCAGTGCCGGCATTCTGCACAAAAGCAACCAAAAATATGCAAAATACGGTGCTTCACTATATTGTGGATGCGTTTCACGATGTGGGTGCCGCCAAAGTCGGGGCACTGAACCTGGAACTCAATGCCTGGACCTCCATGGGAACAGCGGTTGACTATTCAGAACTGGACCGCTTTCTGGAGATCCCAATGATTGAAGATGATTTCATACTGGTGCTTGCCACCAACAGACAGCGCCTGGATGAAGCTGTCCGGTTCATGGAGGCCCTGCACAGAAAAAATACGCATTTTATTGCCGTCACTTACCAGAACAGGGAACAGGAAGTGATCAGGAAAATGGCAGACCAGGTGATTCTGCTGCCCAAGGTGTCTGCCCATTTTCAGCCTTTCATGGATTTGCCGTTTCTGTTTTTACTGGGATTTTATTTTGGCCTTGCCCAGGGAAGGTTGGCAGGTGAAATGCCTAGAAACATGGCCAAATCTGTTACAGCCGGCAGGACAAAAAACGGGAAAGACTGGTCTTTTTCCGATATTCTGGATGATATGGACCAAAAACAGCAGGCCCTGGGGCTTGGTATTTACCCCATGGCGCAGCATCAGCAAAAGCCGCCTTGCTGGATCAACCTGGCAAAAGACAATATTGAAAAGCGCTATTACCAGGATCTTCTTCTGCTGGGAGCTGCCCTGCATGAAAAAGATGTGTTTTCAGCTGTTTTTACCTGCGCGGATGATACCAGGCTCAAAAAACTGTCCCGCCTGATTTTTACCCATCTGACAGAGGACGGGATTCTGATTTTTGTTCCCATGGACAAACAGGCGGAAGCAGGGTGCCGGAATTTTGCCCGGTTGTGGGAACCTTTTTTAGGAATCCCCATCCAGGTGGAGTTTGCCGAAAAACTCAAAGGGATCAGCCTGGAAGACAACCTGGTGATGATTGTTGCTTCACAGATACCGGATGCAGACAGGTTGTCTGCCATATTCAATTATCCCCATGAAAATCAGCTCTGGATCGGTCCTGAAAATGATGTAATATCCCAAAAATTATCTGCTGGTTCCCATGACGGGTATTATGTGAAAAACCCCGGACTTTTGTGCCGGTACGAACAGGTGTATGTGGCACTGTCCCTGTTTTTTTCAAAGGTAATGTCTTTCAGGTTTCCCGGGCGGGCAAAGCGGTTTGATGCACATCTCAAGCTGATGCTTCCCATGGTGCAGACAATTCTGGCTGATGCCGGCCTGCGCCGAAAGCTGCAAAATGCTGTCCAGGAAAATCAGGCATATAAAAAGCAATTGTTTTTAACCAGCATGCGGGGAAATTGTATTACCTGGAAAACCCATTTCAGGGGCCACAAAGCCCGGGGCATAGAAAGCGATCCCTTTGGGGTCTCCGCCTATTCCCACCTGGTAATGGTGGACTATCGGGTGGATGAAAAATATGTAAAACTGGTACCTGAAAAAAACCTGAAAGCAGCTTTTGGGGAAAATTTGGTGCGCAAATGGGAAACCCGCTACCTGGGAGGGGCTGGCGTGGATGAATTTTTGTCCAAAACTTCCCTGCCGTTTTCGCCGGATGCGGTTCTGCCCTTTTTTGTTGACGGCCAGTGGTATCTGCCGGTGCTCAGGCCGGAATATGATACAGACCAGGATTGCCTTATTATTATTGATGCCACCAGCGAAGCCCGGTTTGATGCGGCCCTGGATGAACTGGCCACTTTCGGCAGCCGGTATGCCCGGATGGTTGTAATTACCCAGAAGGCCTTTTCCAAAGATACCAGGCTGTCCAATCTGAAAAAATACCCTTTAAGCCATATTATACTGGTTCCTGGAATAGCTGAAAAAACAGGTGATTCCGGGACCATATCCGATTTTCTGCTGCCTGTGGCCGTAGGTCTGGTGGGCGCTGCCATGAAATTTCTGGATGCCCGCACTGGCGAAAGCGAAATAGCCCATAAATGAAATGGTGCCCGCAATCACCGGAAGATACAGGTGATTGCGGGCACCATGGTCTGTTACTTAACTTCATGTGAAGCAACTTGCTTGTTTTGTTAGTTCCGGGTACGCCCACAGGGTGGCTTTATATGAAAGCAGTCAGTACTCAACCATCAGCTTCCTGTAAACAATTACAAAGTATTTCCTGCTGATAACTATCGGCTAACCGCTAAAGGGTTGCCAGTGCCTCTTCCGCCCGGGAGGTCTTTTTGACTTTATGGGAGGAAAGCAGGGATTTTGCCTTTTCATTGCACCTGGTGAACAGATCTGTTTTGCCTTCTTTTTCCCAGCTTTCAAACCTGGATCTGTTCATGAGTTCCGGCATAAGATGGGCCGTACGGAAATGGGCAAAGGTATGGGGGTCGCTTAAAAAGATGGCATTTTCAGCACTTTTGCTGACCCGGTCGATGACATCCAGGGCCAGGGTCTGCTCGTTCACAGGAATGCCTTCGGCAAAAAATTTGGCCATGGCCACCATTTCATCGGCCATGGTCAGCATTTCCAGACTGGACGTGTGACCGGATTCAATATATCCCACATCATGGATGACATTGCAGCGGGACAGCAGGGCCGTGATAATGGAGAGCATGCCTTCGGCCCCTGCCTGGGCGTCAATGACCTTGGAATCGGTTGAACCGGCAAAAGACCAAATGGGGATCTGGTAGAGTTCATCGCGCATGTCGGCAAAAGCAGCCTGGGTGAGACTCCACTCTGTGCATCCATAGGAAACTACGGTGTGTTTCATGTCCAGAACAGAGACATTGGGGGCAAATAAAAACGGTGCGCCTTTGTTGGCCAGCTGGTGGATCACAAGTCCCACCAGATTTTCCGCAATACCCTGGGCCATTGCACCGGCAAGGGTCACAGGTCCCCCGCCCCCGGCATTACACCCTGAAGGCAGACAGATGGGGATCTCTTTTTCAGCACAGAACACCAGCTTTTCCATGACGTTTTCCGGATAGTGCAACGGGCTGATGGCTTCGGAATAGTTGAACAAAAATGGTTTTTTGCGCAGCTCTTTTTCTCCGCCCACAACGTTGCAGGCAATGTCATATATCTGTTTTATATCTTTGCCGCTGTCGGCAATAAAACAGATGGGTTTGTTGCTGTTGCGGACCATTTCTTCAAAAACCTGGACATAAATCTGTTCAATGTCCACGTCTTCGGGATTTCCCATGGACATGGAAAAATCCATATTGGGCAGCGCATCCACCAGTCTGGCAAAATTGCCGGTATCCGCCAGCACAGGCCGCCTTCTTTCGCCGGTTTCAAGGTCAATGGTAAAAATCGTATCAGAACCGGTGCCAAAGAAAAAATTTTCGCCTTCAAGGGGCATGGCCAGGTTCCCGTTCTGATCGTAGATATCAAATTTTTTCGGGGCAGACATAACGGCATTTTCCACCAGGGCTTCGGGCATGGTCACACGGTTGTCTTTGTCCATGCTGCATCCGTTGTCCAGCAGCATTTCCAGGACCCCCTTATGTTCCATGCGGAACCCTGTGGTTGCAAGAATTTTCAAGGCAGCATCGTGGATGGCCATTGCCTGTTTTTTATTAAACACCTTTAACCGGGGTTGAAAGGTCGTTATATCCTGTAACATATGTTGTCTCCTTTTTTTTGGGTTTGGTAATGCTGTCAGTGCTGATGAATTTTACCGGTGCACATAAAACTAACTGCTGCAGATACTGGTATTGCCGGATTACTAATATTGCCGGATGATCTTGTCCGAAACGGGTTCCTGCTTTCTTCTCATTCCTTTTTTTGCTTTTGGTAAAACAAACGAAAAGTTTTTCATGGTGCTGTCTCCTATTTTTGGTTTAGGTTATGAACACCGGCGCTGGTGCCGGACAAGAGAATGCCTGCAGTGAAAAATCTCCCGACTGAAAACCGGGTGCTGCAAGGCAATTAATTTTTTGTTAGAAAATTATTATCATGGTATTTATGTAATAAAATATTTTCTATTCAAAATATATTTCTAAAAACATACCATTTATGAAATGGCATTGTCAAGAAAAAATCCTAAAAAAATACCAGGGCTAAATATTGCTGTTGGGATCTGCCAGGTCTTCTTCCGGATGCATGACGTGTTTGGGTGGCTCGGGAAAGGTGGACCCTGGAACGCTATGGCCCAGCATGTCCACCAGCAGCTCAAGTCCCCACAAAAGCATGGAAACATCCTTGGCTTCCATCTTTTCCAGTTTCTCTATGAACCGGTGGTGGATGGGGGTAGGGGCATCTTCCAGAAATTTCACACCGGCCTGGGTGATTTCCACATGGACCTGTCGGCGGTCCTGGCTGATTCTGACCCGCTGCACCAGTTTGCGTTTTTCCAGGCGGTCGATGATACCGGTGACCGTGGAATTGTTGATGAAAACAATTTGCGTTAACGCACCAATAGCAATGGGACCATGGTCTGCAACCTCTTTGAGACAGATCAGCTGGGGCAGGGTGATGTTGTATTTTTCCTGGAGCTGTTTTGAGTGTCTGGACATCTCCTGAATGATCTGCCGTAGCCGCATCATGATCTGCATGCTGATATTTTCTTCCATGGGCAAAGAGACCTTTATACTGTGTAACCTGTGTTATGCTGTTATCTGCCGGGCAAATGCAGCTGCCTGTTCCCGGACGGATGCATCCATCGCTTCGGGGGTGGTGCATTTGCCTATATACAGTGTTCCGCTGTGGATGGTTTTATGGGGTTTCTGCATCCGGCCAAAGGCTGTAAAGGCTGCCTCGGCATTGTTGTCCCAGCCCCCGCCCCCGGTTACCAGAAGGGCCTGGCGCCGGCCTTCCAGTAAAGAGGCATGGTCTGGTTCATGGTAACGGGTATAAAGGCTGTAAGTCCTGTCGATAACCGCCTTGAGCTGGGCAGATACACCCCAGAAATACAACGGAGAGGCAAACACCACCAGATCGGCTGCCACCATCCGGCCCAGAATTTCCGGAACATCATCTTTCTGCACACATCCCACATCATCTGGAACCTCTTTGCATTTGGCACAGCCCATGCAGCCGTTCAGATTTTTTCCGTGAAGGTAGATACCGGTAACTTCATGGGCCTGGCGGGAGAGTTCCTCTTCCACCCAGCCAAGCACATTTGCGGTATTGCCTTTTTTCCGGGCACTACCCTGTAAGGTCAGAATCTTCATTGTCATCTCCTGTTTTTGTGGACAGGGGCGCTACCTTCCACAGTTATTTATTAAACGATTGTCTATTTTACCCAAAGATTAACAATTGTCAAATAAATAAACAGGATATCAGTGCTGACGCATGAAAAAAAATAATAGCTGCTGGATATGATCCTGCTCCCACTTTTTTAACATTCGATTACTTTTTTTGCTTTTTGAATATAGCCTCAAGTGATTGTCATGAACTGAACGACCCTGTTTCTGCCTGTTCAGGCATACCTCTGCCTGTCTCAAGCTTGAAAGGCTGTTTTTTTGTTGTGTGGCTGCTGTCAGACAAGCCGGAGCTGAAACGGGGCTGCCAACCTTTCTTTTTGCCATGGATAGTCCAGCCAGGGGCTGGCAATGGTTTCTCGAAAGAAACGGATAAGGCCTCGTACGCCGGTATCTTTAACAATTTTGGTCAGCTTTTCCGAATAGCGGGCCAAAACATTGAGCATATGACCTATGCGCATCAGAATATGATACCCCTTCATGGCATTCCAGTCATATGAAAAACAGTGTTCGTACTGATATCCATGATGTTTTTCAACAAGGATGTCGCTTTCGATGCACCAGCGGGAGCGGGCTCCCAAATTGCACCGTTCATGAAGGTTACGCCTGTCCAAAGGTTCGCTTGACAACCAAACATGACGGCTGACTTTGATTGATGATGTCGAATGAGCAGATCTATGTCTAAATCGTCTGCAAGAAAGTAATAGGACTGGGTGGAAGAATCCGGTTTAAGCAGGATGTGTTTGCCGCCGGCATTTTCAGCTTTAAGATAGGGGATGTTTTTAGGGTGCGGTGAGACTGCCCATCTGCCTGTTGATTCATCAAGGACAGCCAGACTGAAGCGATGTTTAAAATAATTGTTTTTAATTGGAGGTGATTTTTGCCAGCAGGGCCTGGTAAGCGTCACTGAGTTCCACAAATTTGTCATGGCTGCCGCCCTTGTCCGGGTGGTGTTCCCGGGCCAGTTTCCGGAAAAGCCGGGTCAAAGACCGTTTGTTGATGGTGGTCAGTTCGGTTTTGCTGAGATTGAAAATCTCTCTGGCCCTGGACCGGGATACGGCCGATTTGGGGGGCTGGGGCTGGTGGAAAAACCGGCTCCGGAACCGGAAGTCCTGTTCCATCTCCTCTATCAGAACTGTGTCTCCGTAAGAATGGTCAAAAAACATGATCACGTACCGGATCAAATGTTCATGCAGATGCCCGGACCGCTGGAACAGGATTTTGTTCACCCTGCACAGTTCCTGGATAAAAAAGGTGTCTACCTTGTTCTGATCCAGAACATGGGGCATCTTTTTTGCCATAAATCCCTTGAAGAACTGCTGCAGATCAAAGATGGTGTATACATAGGATTTACGTTCCCGGTGGTTCAGGCGGCTTTCCTCCCGGATGAACTGCTGTTCGATTTCATCCCGGCATTTTTTCTGAAGTTTTCGGAACAGTGCCGGCGGCATGTTCACCAGAGGCCCCTGGTCCATGTTGCCGAATTTGAGAAAATGCACCCGGCGTTTGTCAAAGGCATGGGTAGCCCGGGCCACCGCCTCTTTTTCATCTCTGGTCATGCGCCGGTAAGTAGATGTCTTGCCGCGTTCCCTGAAATGGGCCGTGGCCTGCTGGATATCGGGCCGGACAAACGGCCAGAACAGGTCTTCGAGTTCGTCGGGATCTACCCGTTGTGCCTTTTTTGAGATGCGGCGGACCAGTTCCGGGCTCACATGCCAGGCATTGCCGCCGGGATAGTCGATCCAGGCCCCGGGCAGCGGCCCTAAAGAGCAGATCTCCCGGAAACCGGAAGCATCGTCTTCCAGCACCGATTCCCTGATCAGGTAAGTGATCTGCCGGTGTTTTCTTATTTTTGCCAGATACATGGTCTGTCCATTTCAAGCCGGAATGTAAAACAGGGTGTCCCGGGTCTTTTCGCAGACAGCTGCAATGCATTAGTGTCACATGCCGCCGGCACGGTAAATCGGCACACGGCTTTGATTGGCTGCCGACAGCAGGCGGTGATCAAGTGTGGCTATGGGCAATCCCTTTTTCATTGCCAGATCCAGGTATGATGCATCATAGCTGGAAAGTCCGTGTTTCCTGGCCAGCGCAAAAATTTCCTTGAGCATTCTTTCCGCAAGTTCCTGTTCAACGATTATCGGGAGTTCGCAAAGCAGCGCAATAAAATGGATGCTGCCTGCCTCACTGATCCGCTTTTTTCGCTCAGCCACCAACAGCACGTTGAAAACCTCCAGCGGCCAGATGGGTTTTTGCTTCATATGCACCCACGGTTTCCATTGGCTTTCTCCTGAATGATTTGTCTAGTCTTTGACTAGTTTAAACCATGGTGGGTATTTTGTCAAGCCTGCCTAATATTTACAGGGTGTGGGCAGATATTTTTGCAGCAGGTTTTTCTGGGTCCTGGAGCGCGCTGGAAGCACATAGGCTGCGCATCTCTTTTCAATTTCCCTGGATACGTTGTCTGCCAAACCGCCCTTTTGTGATGCGGGCGGGCCTGTCTGTATTCCGGTTTTATCAAATATGCGGGAAACCCGCTGCTCTTTTCTGTAGAGAGCAGCCGATCCTATGGACAGAAAACTGCCGGTATCAAGGGATTTTTTGAGCTTGTCCTTGAGTTGCGGGTCCATGGAAAGATCAAGTCCCTGAAGGACCCGGTTGCAGTTGATCAATATCTCCTCATCCAGGATCATTTTTGTAAAACCGGCCCCTGCAAATGAAGCCATAAGCCCGGGAGAGCAGAACACTTGTTGTACATCGGTCAGGGAAAAAGGGGCCAGTGCGGTCATGCAGGATTCAAACCCGCTCTGGTAATCATTTTCCCGGCTGTCGGAAAGGCATCCGCAAAGTGTGCAGTCTATCTGCAAGTGCCGGCACACCTCGTAAAACATGATCTGGGTATACAGATATTCCGGGCTGCCGTAAGACGGCTGCAGTGTTTTCAGATCGGTCATGGTGGAAGAACTACTGAGGCCCACATTGGTTCCCGGCATGAGAAGCTGCACATAAACGATGCCGGCCAGGGAAATGGCGATGTCGTGGATGACAGTGCCCATAAGGCTTTCGGGTCCGGTCATGAAGGTGAGGGTACATGGAATGATCGTTATGCCCTGTGCTTCTTCCACCAATACCTCCAGGTTCATCAGGCATTCTTCATCATAGGACAAAGGTGCCATGGGACAGATGCCCTGTTCCATCACCGGCAGCGTGTCCGCTTCCCTGATTTCTTTGATTAGGTGAATGGCTTTTTTTGCGCTGAAGCGAACATCGGCGTGTCTGGTGTTGGAGCCTGTGGCCCGCAGCCCGATGGCCGGCCGCCGGTCCGAATATTTGAGCATCATGGCAATCTGGCCTAAAAACGGGTCGTCATTGTCATTTCCTTCCGGATCGGCCACCCCCGGATTGGCGGATGCATACAGATCAGAAGTTCCCGCCAGCTGATACATTTTAACGGCATCCGCAATGGTGCCGCGCCGGAACTGACCGGTGTGTTCATCCTTTATCATAGGGGCATTGCCGAACGGGGAGGATGCTGCCACGCTTTTTTTTCCCGTCAGGGCCCCGGTGGGTTCCGGCAGGTTTTTCAGGGCCTGTTCCAGAAGAGATGCCGGTATCTTAACTTGTTTTCCATGGATGGTTGCCCCGTGTTTTCTAAAGAGATCCCGGGCGCTGTCTGTTTCAAATGCCACGCCAATATCAGCCAGAATGCCTGCGGCCTGTTCGCAGATGGATGCGATAGTTTCTCTGTCAAGCAGTGCCGGCCCTTTCTGGACTGGGTTTAAATGTTTTTTTTCAAAAGTTTTATCTGACATGTTTTCTCCTCTTTGATATTCCATGAGATTTGTTATAGTAAAGAGCAGGCCAAAATGCAATGTGAAAACCATGGGAGGCGACTATGCCCAAAGGGGATGAAAACGGATCAATGTACGGATTCCAGCTGTGGGCCAACCTGCCGGCTGCCCGGAAGATGACCACTCCGAAATACCGGGATATCACTGCGGACCAGGTGCCTGAGGTTATCCTGACCCGGCAGGTCCGGGTGAAAATCATCGCCGGAAATGACGATGGGGTAAAAGGCCCGGTGGATGACATTGTCATTGAACCGACATTTATACACTGTAATCAATTATAAGCCCCATCTGGTTGTGAATATTTTTTACAAGCCCATTCAAACTCCCATTGGTTATGGGGCGGGTAAAACTTTTGTTTATCTTTTTGTTTTTGCCCATGGTAATAACATCCAGGTATATGTCATTTTCACTGCCATACACGCAAAGCCTTAAAGGAGAATTTTTGTCTTTGAGGGTTTGGTGCGTATCAATGGCAAGTCTGGTCAGCGCATAATATTTACCGCCCGCCCGCCTGTTGAGAGGTCTTCTGCGTATCTTTCGCCTTTTGGTATTGGCATTGGTCTGGTTCCAGGAGGGCACTCGCCCATATTGAAATATTTCAGGTACATTTTCCATTGAAACCCCTTTCACAAGAGCATTTTTCTTACCTGCCTTAATAATACCGTCGACAAGCTGTCATAAACTTTACACAGGGTTTGTTATCAGGTGTTGTCGCAAATTTAAGTATTGTGCGGCTTTAAGTTTTGTCAACCTAAAAAAGTTTGGGCTTAGATCGATATGCAGGGATCGGGCAGGGATCGGGCAGGGATCGGAGAGCAGGAAAGTCTCTATTGCATGGAACCGGTGATATGAAACAGCAGCACCCCATGATCGGATCGGGGGCCGCCGATGGTCATGCTGCGGTTATTTTTCAGCAAAACCCGTGTTTGAAACACGGATGCTCCTTTTTGTAGGATCTGAATGTCATACTGGATTCTGCCCCCTTGGCTTCCGGTAGGGGTCAACTGCAGGGTCCGCTGATCTGGAAGGCGGATACGCCCTTGTTGCTGGAATGCCAAAGACAGGGTGCGATCCTGCAGCAACGTGTATTCGGTATATTTGAATACCGATTCCAGTTCAGGAACGATCTGCCGCAGTGCCGAATCAACAGACCGGGACCGGGTGGATGCCTGGATCACCTTGACGGCGGTAATTGCCTTATCTTTTGCAAAGACGGTCTGTGCCGGGCAGAGATCGGAAGAGCACACGTCACCCCGGCGGCAATGGCGGCAAACCGGATCAAACTGCAAAATCGGATCATATCCTTTCCTTTCTTGGTCAGGTTTCTGAATACCAGATAATGGTATGGTGGTTTTCAGGTGTTTCAAGAATCATGACCGCAGTATAATCGGTATTGATGGATGTGACAATAGCACTGGGGCCGGATGTTGTTGTTCCCTCATGTTTCAGGGCATACACACTGATAAAAAACAGGGCCGCAATGGATGCGGCAGCCAGAAAATG
>JAABTU010000470.1 GCA_011389715.1 Desulfotignum sp. | reverse complement strand
GATCATGTGCGATCCATTCTTGCCATGAAGGACAAAGGTGCGGTTGCCTTTGACTACGGCAACAACCTGCGGGCCCAGGCCATGAAAAAGGGGGTGGACAATGCCATGGACTATCCCGGGTTTGTGCCGGCCTATATCCGGGAACTGTTCTGCAGAGGCGAAGGCCCGTTCCGGTGGGCGGCCCTGTCCGGAGACCCGGAAGATATCAGGGTGACTGATGCGGCCCTCATGCAGCTGTTTCCTGAAAAAACCAAAATGATCAACTGGCTGAAAATGGCCGGGGAAAAAATAGAACATATGGGCCTGCCCTCCAGGATCTGCTGGCTGGGATACGGGGAGCGGGAAAAGGCTGGAAAACTGTTCAATGACCTGGTACGTGAAGGAAAGGTAAAGGCACCCATTGTCATCGGCAGAGACCACCTGGACTGCGGGTCTGTGGCATCGCCTTTCCGGGAGACCGAAGCCATGAAGGACGGATCCGATGCCGTGGCAGACTGGGCATTGCTCAACTGCATGACCAATGTGGCTTCCGGTGCCACCTGGGTGTCTTTCCATGACGGCGGGGGCGTGGGCATCGGCTATGCCCTGCATGCGGGCCAGGTCACGGTGGCCGACGGTACGGACGAGGCGGAAAACCGGGTCACCACGGTGCTGCGCAATGATCCGGGTACCGGCATCATCCGCCATGCCGATGCCGGGTACGAAACCGCCATTGATGTGGCCAACGACAAAGGGGTAAAACTGCCCATGATCAATATGTGAGGAAATATCCATGACCACTCTCCCTGACAGTTGCAATCCATTTCCCGAAAATGTCGACCAGGTGTTCACCCACTGTCGAATGGCCACCATGGCCAAAGGGAATTACGGCATTGTGGAAAACGCGGCCCTTGCGGTATCCGGAAAAAAAATTTCCTGGATCGGGCCCATGGATGCCCTGCCTGAAACCCCTGGCACCAAAAAGGTGACAGACTGCCGGAACCAATGGATTCTGCCCGGGTTTGTGGACTGCCATACCCACCTGATCTGGGCAGGTTCCCGGGCCAATGAATTTGAAATGCGCCTGGCCGGAGCATCTTATGCAGACATTGCAAAGGCCGGGGGCGGTATTTTTTCCACGGTCACCGCCACCCGGGCTGCTGACGAAGGCACGCTGTTTGATCTGGCATCCCGGCGCATGGCCCATTTTCTCACCCAGGGCATCACTACTGTGGAGATCAAATCCGGCTACGGCCTGGATCTGGACACGGAACTTAAGATGCTGGCCGTGGCAGACCGGCTCCAACAGACCTGTCCCCAAAATGTGCAAGCCACCTTTCTGGGAGCCCATGCCCTGCCCCCGGAATTTTCCGACCGGGCAGATGATTACATTCAGGAAATTATCAAGGTTATGCTTCCTGCAGTGAAGGACCAGGGCATTGCCACTGCTGTGGATGCTTTCTGTGAAACCATCGCATTTTCCCGGGAACAGACCCGACAGGTGTTTGAAAAGGCCATTGACCTGGGATTTGACGTCAAGCTGCACGCAGAGCAATTGTCCGACTCCAGCGGCACGGCCCTGGCTGCAGAAATGGGGGCATTGTCCTGTGACCATCTGGAATACCTGTCCACGAACGGTGCTGAAAAAATGGCTGAACACGGCACCGTGGCGGTGCTACTGCCGGGTGCGTTCTACTATCTGAAGGAAACAAAGGTACCGCCGGTGGACGTTTTCCGGCGCTTGCGCATTCCCATGGCCGTGGCAACGGATCTCAACCCCGGATCCAGCCCGGTGCACAGCATGATCCCGGTGCTGAACATGGCCTGCCTCCTGTTCGGACTGACCTGTGAACAGGCCCTGGCCGGGGCCACCATCCACGGGGCTAACGCATTGGGCCTGGCAGACCGCAAAGGCAGCCTGGAACCGGGCAAGGATGCGGATTTCGTAATCTGGGATGTCGCATCCCCGGCAGACCTGTGCTATCTCACCGGCATCACGCCCGTAAAAATGGTTGTCATTGAAGGGCGGACAGAACACGGATCTGTTTGACATCTCAGCCTGAAACGCTTCTGACGTTGCTATTTCAAATCATTTCCTTTACACTGGTAAATAAAGGGTCGGGGTCAGAAGTTACCTTTTTTGCCTTTTTTAAAAAAGAGAAGGTATCCTGTTTTTCTTTGGCAGATCTCTTTATCCCGACAGGACGATGGTTAAGGGGTGATAATGGCTGACACCAAACCCAGGCATGCGCTGGCATCTGATATTGAACAGGTGTTGTCCCCCTGTGTCAAAGAGATCCCCAGTGTCTCTCCTGCCATGGCCAGACTCCTTGAAATCTGTGGTGATGAAGACGCTTCTGCTGCCGACCTGTCCCGGATCGTGGAGACCGATCCCGGCATTGCCGCCAAAGTACTGGGGATTGCCAACTCAGCCCTGTACAGCCCTAAGCACCGGATTACCGGTGTCTCCGATGCGGTCATCCTTCTTGGGTTTGATGAGGTTAAAAAAATTTCCCTCGGGGTCACTGTGTTTGAAAAAATGATCAAACCAGAAAAAAAACAGCATTTTGACCGAATTTTCTTCTGGCGCCACTGCCTTTGTGTGGCAATCTTAAGCCGGACAATTGCAGAAGAATGCAGATATCCGAATTCGGACCAAGCCTATGTCTGCGGCCTGCTGCATGATCTGGGCAAAATTGTTTTCGACCTTTACGGCCGGGTAAGTTATGACGGATTCATCGCCAGTGTGGCCAGATATACCGGCACCCTGATTGCCGAAGAAAAAGCAATAATGGGCATGGGCCATGATGAGATCGGTGCATATTTCAGTACCCTGTGGCACCTGCCCGATCCCCTCTCTCTGGCCGTCAGATACCATCACCAGCAGTATGAACACCTGAATCTTTCGCAACAGGATGCCTGCCTTGTGGCCATTGTATCCTTGGCCGATTTTCTGTCCTGGGTCCAGGGGATGGGTTCAATCGACGTCATCCGCCCCCCGGTTCTTCAGCCGGAAGTTGAAAAAATAATCGATCCGGGACGTATTGATTTTTCCCGGCTCATCACCTGCATGGACAAAGAGATGCAGGCAGTCTCCCGGTTTTACAATTTTGTTTTCCCCTCTCCCGGTAAGTTCAGGGAAAACATGTTTCGGGCCAATCTGAAGCTGGGCAGTATCAACACCCGGTACTATTTCACAAATGACCAGCGCCTGCCGGACAAAGAGATGTCCAGACTGCGGCACAGCCTTACCACCCCCCATCGCAGCCTGGACCCAAAGGCCATTATCACCACCACCCTGGAAGCGGTATACAAAGACTTCCGGTTCGACCGGCTGTATATCATGCGGATGGTCAAAACCCTGCGGCGGCTCAGGGTGTATGAGTGGTTTGATGCAACAGACACCAGCATAGACCTGCGCGCTGTTGAAATCCCCATCAACCGGGCGGCCGGCGGGTTTGTCACCTGTCTGAGAAACAAGGAACCGGTCCTGATCACCGGCGGGACCGCCGGAGAAAAAAAGGCTTTGCAAGCATTCAGGATCACGGAAATGGTGATTGTACCCTTCTGCAGCCAGAACAAAGTGATCGGCATCCTGGGCATGGACAACATCGTATCCCAAAAGCCCATCCTGCCGGATACACTGTCCGCCATTGCCATCGTGGCCAATGAGCTGGGCATGGCCATGGAAAATGCCGGCATGTACAAAGAAGCAAAAGCCGCTTCCCGCAAAGATGGACTCACCGGTCTTTTGAACCGTGTGGCAATAGATGAACTGCTGGCAAAAGCATTCAGAAAAGCGGTGGAAGAAGAAACCGCTCTCTCACTGGTGATGATTGATATCGATTATTTCAAGCTTTTCAATGATCAATTCGGGCACCAGGCCGGGGACAATATCTTAAAACTCATTGCCACGACCCTGAAGAGATTATCCCGGCCTTTTGACCATGTGGGACGGTATGGCGGTGAGGAATTCATTGTTGTTCTCAACGACACAAAGCTGTCCAAAGCCCTTGTATATGCCGAAAGAATCCGCAGGGAAATTGCACACCTGGGCCGGCTTCTGGCCAGCAGGTTTCCAGGCACCGCTCTGACCATCAGCGCCGGTATCAGTGAATACACAAAAAATATCAGAAACAGAGATGATCTCATTGCCCGGGCGGATAAAGCCCTTTACCGGGCAAAGGAAAAAGGCAGAAACAGAGTGGAAGAAGGGTAATCAGGAGGATGCTGTGGCGGATGTCGTTTTTTTTGGGGGGTGCAGGCGGTGTTTGCGGGGAACCTGCCGCCCCCCGGAAAAGACACAACCCTGACCCGATTTTCTTTTAACGGGACAGCATTCGGTACCGCACCAGGGTGTAAACCCCTTGCAGTTGCGTGAACAGCAATGGTATATAAGAGGTGAGGGATGAGGAGTGAGAGAGGTGAGGATAAAAAAATGGGACAGAACACCCGGGATATGCGGCATGTGGTAAAAGGGGCGCACGCTTGCGTTCTTGGCGCTATCGACCACAGCCTTTGTGACCCCGTAACGGCACAGATAATGCCATTAACGCAAGCCCCTCAGTCCAATAACTTGATCATCGATAACCAACAGTATGGAGACCATTATGTGTGAATCCAATGTATATCTGAAAGAGAACGGCACGGAAAAACTGATCATGGAAAATGTGGCAGCCATCACCCCGGCCGGGGAAAACCGGTTTGTTCTTAAAGGACTTTTAGGTGAACAGCAGCAGGTATCCGGCATCATAGAAGATATTAACCTTATGGGGCATAAGATCATCCTCAAAGCGGTGTGATGACCCGGTTCAAACAATACCTTTCATCCATTGCCGCAGCCAACAGCCTGAAAGACGGCACACAGTGGGTGTTTTATCCGGGCATGCTGATAGACAGCAAAAGCAAATGGTGGGGGGATTTTAAAACCCGCCATGCAGCCCATGAAGGCATTGATATCTGTTTTTTCAGAACCCCTGACAAAACCATCCATCGCCTGGCACCGGGTGCTGTTGTGCCTGCCTGGTCCACGGGAACCGTGGTAAATATGTGTGAAGATTTTCTGGGTCACACCCTGGTGGTTGAACCGGATTATACAGCCGGCGGCCCCACCCGGGTGCTGGAGGTCTTTTCCCACCTGTCACCCGGGCACGGCATCACACCAGGTACCCGAATTGGGGCCGACCGGATCATTGCCCGCACGTTTAACACCCGGGCCAAAGGATCACCTCTTTTGTCCCACCTCCATTTGTCCTGCATTGAGGTGGCATCCCATATCCCTTTTGAGGCCTTGAACTGGACCCTTTTCCCCCAGCGTGAAAAAGTCAATATCATCAACCCGGTTGTTGTTTAGATATAATGGTGTAAGAAGCTGAATGGCAAAAGAAAATTTGAAAAAAAACAAAAATTGCTCTATGATCACCCAAACGTAAATATTTACCCTTGGAAAAGCACTTGGAGAAGATGAATGAAGACCATCAAATTTTTGTTTCTGCTGATCATACTTGGACTGCTCGGGCTTTTGATTTACCAGAATATTGATTATTTCAATACCACCAGATCCCTGGCCCTGGATTTAAAATTCAACCAGTGGCAATGGACCGCTCCGCCTCTGCCCAACTGGGCCTTCTGGGGCATCTGCTTTGGCCTGGGTCTGCTGATTACCGGCCTCAAAGGTCTGGTAACCGCTTTTGGACTGGGCCGGGAGATCAAAAAAAAGGATGCAGAAATCACGGAACTGAGCACCAGAAACAGGGATCTGCAGGCCAGGCTGGATGTGTTCATCCATGATCCGTATATCAAAAAAGGTCTGTCTGAAAAAAGTTCTGAAAAACATCCCCGGCCGGCCGAATCATCAGATGAATCTGGGGAAAAACATTCTGCAGCACCCGGCACATCCGATGCAGACACGCCCGGAGATAAAGGCTCTGAATCCAAAGATTTTCAGAAACAGGATGCAGACCCTACCAGCCCTTTGGCACAAGACGGATCAGAGACCCGGAACCATGACAAGACCCTCCCCAAGGAATAGACAGTTTTTATAACCCATCCATGAGTGAAACCAGACAAACCCCCATGATGGCACAATATCTGGCCATCAAGGAGCAGTATAAGGATGCCATCCTCTTTTACCGGATGGGGGATTTTTATGAAATGTTCCTTCAGGATGCAGAAAAAGCCGCAGCCATCCTTGAAATCGCTTTGACATCCAGAAACAAAAACGATGCATCCCCGGTTCCCATGTGCGGGGTGCCCTTCCGTGCTGCAGACGCCTATATTGCAAAACTTATTGAAAACGGATGCAAGGTGGCCATCTGTGATCAGGTGGAAGATGCATCCGCTGCCAAAGGACTGGTGAAAAGAGAAGTGGTACGGGTCATCACCCCGGGCATGATTCTCAATGAAACTTTGCTGGATAAAACCGCCAACAACTTTCTTTTGTCCCTGACCATCGTCAAAGACCGGGCCGCCCTGGCCTGCCTGGATATCTCCACCGGCGCCTTCACAGCCTGTGAAATAAAAAAGCAGGGGGCATATATACCCGGAGTCCTCATTGACGAGGCGGTAAAACAGGACCCCAGAGAGATCCTGCTGCCGGAACCCTATGAAAAAGACCCGGCTTACAAAACCCTGCGCCAGGCATTTGCCGGGCGCCAGGTCACCTACCTGCCCGTTTCCGTATTCCAGGAAGCAGATGCCAGAGAACGGCTGACAAAAAAATTTGACACCGTCAGCCTCAACGGCTTTGGCATCGGCCATATGCCGGCGGCCATCTGTGCTGCCGGTGCAGTCATGGCCTATGTCCAGGATACCCAGATGCAGGACACCACCCATATTTTTCAGATCTGCCCCTATGACCTGGCACATTTTTTAAAGCTGGATGACCGGTCATGCCGGAACCTGGAACTGCTGGCGAACCTCCAGACCCAGGACAGAAAAGGATCCCTGGTCGCGGTCCTGGATAAGACCGTCACCGCCATGGGCAGCCGGTTGATAAAAGACTGGATCCGGCATCCCCTGGTGGACCGGCATGAGATTGAACAGCGCTTGGGAGCGGTGGAACAGCTGATAACCGCCCCCCATATCCACCGGAATCTGGCAGCTGTTCTCAAATCCGTATATGATCTGGAACGGCTGGGCAGCAAGATCTCCATGGGCCAGGGAAATGCCCGGGACCTGCTGGCATTGAAAAGTTCTCTTGCCCGGCTGCCGGAACTGTTCTCTCATCTCACCCGCCTGGATCACCCGCTGCTCAACGGCACCCGGATGGATGATCTGGCGCCCACCCTGGAACGGCTGGACAGCCTGGCAGATCTTATCAAAACCGCCATCAGGCAAGATGCCCCCCATGTTCTCAATGAAGGGGGCCTGATCAATGACGAATACAGCAAGGAACTGGATGAACTGGTATCCATTTCCCGGGATGGAAAATCCTGGATTGCCAAAGCCCAGGCAGAAGAAAAAAAGAAAACCGGGTTGTCTTCCCTGAAAATCAAGTACAACAAGGTGTTCGGCTATTTTATCGAGGTGTCCAAAACCCAGGCCCGGCAGGTGCCGGACAATTACATCCGCAAGCAGACCCTGGTGAATGCGGAACGTTTCATCACCGATGAGATGAAACAAGTGGAATCCACCATTTTAAACGCCCAGGACAAGCGCAGCGCCCTGGAATACGACATCTTTTGTACCGTGCGGAACCAGGTGGTGGACAATGCCGTAGCCATCCTGAAGATGGCGGATTTCATCGCAAAGGTCGATGTGCTCCAGGGCCTGGCCAGGGCGGCGTCGGAAAACGGATATACCCGGCCCGATATCAATGACCAGGGCTGCATCGCCATCACAGACGGCCGCCACCCTGTGGTGGAAAAACTGATCATCGGCGAGCGGTATGTGCCCAACTCCATTGTCATGGACAATGACCGCAACCAGATTCTTTTGATCACCGGCCCCAACATGGCCGGCAAATCCACGGTGCTCCGGCAGGTGGCTCTCACGGTTCTCATGGCACAGATGGGTTCTTTTGTGCCAGCAAAAAAAGCATCTTTGTGTCTGGTGGACCGCATCTTCACCCGGGTGGGGGCCCTGGACAACTTAAGTTCGGGCCAGTCCACCTTTATGGTGGAAATGGAGGAAACCGCCAACATCGTGAACAATGCCACACCCGATTCCCTGGTCATCCTGGATGAAATCGGCAGAGGCACCTCCACCTATGACGGCATGAGCATTGCCTGGGCGGTTGCCCTTTTTCTGCACGACCTTTTCGGCAAAGGGGTGAAAACCCTGTTTGCCACCCATTACCATGAACTTATCCGGCTGGAGGATACCAAGCCCCGGATACGCAATTTCCACATTGCTGTCAAGGAGTTCAACGACAATATTGTATTCCTGCGGCAGCTGGTCCAGGGAGGCACCAACAAAAGCTACGGCATCCAGGTGGCCCGTCTGGCAGGGGTCCCCCACCAGATCATCACAGCAGCCAAACAGGTGCTGGCAGCCATTGAAAAACAGGGCAGCGGCCAGGTGCCGGAAATTGTCCCGGAAAAACCGCAACCCAGAAAACGCAGAAAATCCGGGCACTCCCCCGGACAGATGGAGTTGTTTGACACCGGTGAAAAGGATCTGTCACAGATGCTCAAACAGGCGGATATCTCCAATATGACCCCCCTGGAAGCCCTTAATTTTCTCCATAATATGAAAAAAAAGGCAGGTGTCTGACCCATGTTTTTTTGCCGGCCATACAGTATATCCTGCCGGTCCATCTGGATTGCGGCTGCAGGTCTCTGCCTGTTATTGTTCTGGACAGATTTCATTGAAACCGGCATGGCGCAAGTTCCCAAGCAGAAATACCTGGCTGCAGATGCCTGTTTCAAAACCCTGCGCAATTCCCCTGTGAAACGGCAGAAAGTATCGGAATGGCTGGGTTGTATCCACCGGTATGAAGCCATCTATAAGACAGATCCGGAAAGTTCCTGGGCCCCGGCCGGCATGTACAAGGCTGCAGAACTTTACCTGCAGCTTTTCAGCCTCTCCAAGGATGAGATCTATAAAACCCGGGCCATTGACCTGCTGGTGAGAATACGAAACAAATACCCGGAATCCGCCTATAATGCCCGGGCCAAAACCCAGCTCACCTCTCTTTCTGAAAGTCCGGATCCCCGGACCCATCCTCCTAAGCACATCCGGTCCAAAAAAAAGGAAACAAAAAAAGAAATCCTGGGCAGTGCTGATGCAATTACCAAAAACACAGACCAGGATGCGGATTTTGACCGGCTAACCACAACCCGTGAATCAGAACTGCAGGAAATGAACGGGTATGCTGCAGCAGATGCCCCTGCAGATACCCTTGAAGGGGACCAGCCCCCTGACCTGAAAATGTCCGGTACAGATGCACATGTCACTGACCTGCGGTTCTGGTCCAACCCGGAATATACCAGAATAGTCATCAACGCCACCCGGGACCGGACCTATTCCCACCATCTGCTCAAAAAAGACCCTGACCTGAACATACCGTTTCAACGGCTTTACGTGGATATCCCCCAGGCACGACTGGGAAAAGGGGTGGCAGAACATACCCCGATAAATGATAATCTGCTCAAACAGGCAAGGGCAGGCCAGTATCTTCCCCATACCGTCCGGGTGGTGGTGGACATCAAATTTTTTGAGAATTATAAAATTTTTTCCTTAAAAGACCCGTTCCGGATCGTCATTGATGTCTGGGGTACGGGTAACGGCACCGGGAACCAGCTGACGGCACAAAAGGCAGCAGCCAAAACAGAGGATGTTCTCACAACCAGCCCCATGACCACTGACAACCTGAAATCATCAGACATCGCCCGACAGCTGGCCCTGGGGGTACAGAAAATCGTCATTGATCCGGGCCATGGGGGTCCGGATCCCGGAGCGCCGGGGTATATCAAAGGGGTGTGGGAAAAAGATATTGTGCTGCAAATGGCCAAAAACCTGGCCGGAAAACTGCGGGACCGCCTCAAATGCACCGTGACCCTTACCAGGAGTTCTGATACAAAACTGACCCTTGAAGAGAGAACCGCCATTGCCAATACCCAGCGGGCCGATCTGTTTATTTCCCTGCATACCAATGCGGCCCGCAACAAAAAACTGGCCGGCATCGAGACCTATCTTCTGAACCTGGCCACTGATGAACAGGCTATTGCCGTGGCTGCCCGGGAAAACGCCACCTCCAGAAAAAATATTTCCGATTTGGAATTCATTTTAAGTGATTTGATGAAACATGCAAAGATCGGTGAATCCACCCGCCTGGCCAATGATGTGCACCAGGCCATGATCCAGGGCATGACAAAAAAATATACCGGCATCAGGGATCTGGGTGTTAAACAGGCCCCGTTTTATGTGCTGCTGGGTGCCCGCATGCCGTCCATTCTCATTGAAACCTCGTTTATTTCCAACAAAATGGAATGTGAACGACTTTTGGATCTGGTTTACCAAGAAGCCCTCTGTGATGCCATTGCAGACGGGGTGCAAAAATATGTTGATGCTACAAACCCGCGGCAATTGTGATATATGAAAAAAAAACAAAAAAAATGCAAGGAGAAACCCATGTCTTTTGAAAACATTATCCTGACAATGGAAAACAACATTGCACTGATACAGTTCAACCGGCCCAAGGCATTGAATGCCTTGAACAATGCCATGTTTGATGACCTTGACCAGGCCCTGGACCAGGTGCAGGCCGATCCTGAAATTCGGGTCCTGGTGCTCACCGGTGCCGGGGACAAAGCATTTGTGGCAGGTGCGGATATTATGGAGCTCACCAAAATGACCCCCCTCCAGGGAAAATATTTTTCCAGAAAAGGCCAGAAGGTGTTTTCAAAGATTGAAGACCTGCCCATCCCTGCCATTGCCGCAGTGAATGGATACGCCCTGGGCGGCGGTTCTGAAGCGGCCCTGGCCTGTGATTTCATCTATGCCTCTGAAAAAGCTGTTTTCGGGCTTCCGGAAATCAATCTGGGCCTGATCCCGGGTTTTGGCGGCACCCAGCGTCTGGCCCGCCTTGTGGGCAGCAACCGGGCAAGGGAAATGGTATTCACCGGAAAAAACATTACCGCCCGGCAGGCATTTGAATACGGGATGGTCAACCAGGTGTGTGCCCCTGAAGATCTCATGGATGCGGTCATGAAGACCGCCGGCACCATCGCCGCCAAAGGCCGGGTGGCCCTGAGGGCTGCCAAGGAAGTCATTCACAACGGTACCAATACAGACCTTGAGACCGGGTGTAGGATTGAAAATGATGCATTCGGCCTGACCATGGCCAGTACTGATGCCAAAGAAGGCACATCCGCCTTTCTGGAAAAACGCAAACCCGTGTTCAAAGGAGGGCTCAACTGACCCGGCCCGGGCAGCAGCCTGTATTTTTAAAAGGAAAGACCCATGCCCATTTTTGATATTGATTTTGAAACCATGCCCAGGGAAGGCCTTGAAGCCATCCAGCTGCGTCGGCTCCAGACCACCATTGACCGGGTGTATGCAACCGTGCCGTTTTACAAAAAAAGCTTTGATGCTGCAGGTATCACCCCCGGAGATATCCAGACCTTGGACGATCTGAAGCACCTCCCCTTTACCACAAAACAGGATTTGCGGGACAACTATCCCTATGGTATGTTTGCCGTCCCCATGGAACAGGTGGTGAGGATTCACGCCTCATCAGGCACCACTGGCAAACCCACGGTGGTGGGATACACCCGGCGGGATGTGGATACCTGGGCCAAACTCATGGCCAGGAGCCTGTCAGCTGCCGGGGCCGGTTCCGGGGACATCATCCACAATGCCTTTGGATATGGACTGTTCACAGGGGGCCTTGGGGCCCATTACGGAGCGGAGCGTTTGGGGGCGTCGGTGATTCCGGTATCCGGCGGAAACACAAAACGCCAGATTACCATTATGAAAGATTTCAAGCCCACCATTTTGTGCGGCACCCCGTCCTATATTCTCCACCTGGCAGAGGTGGCGGATGAAATGGGTGTGGATTTCAAGGATTTGTCCTTTACCTCGGGTATTTTCGGGGCCGAACCCTGGACGGAAAACATGCGGGCCGAACTGGAAGCCAAACTCCACCTCAAGGCGGTGGATATATACGGTCTCAGTGAAATCATCGGCCCTGGCGTGTCCATTGAGTGCAAAGAAGAACAAAATGGGCTCCATGTATTTGAAGACCATTTTATTGTGGAGATCATTGATCCTGATACAGGAAAGGTGCTTCCCCATGGGGCAGAAGGCGAGCTGGTATTCACCTCCATTACCAAGGAAGCTTTTCCTGTCATCCGGTACCGCACCAGGGACATTTCATCTTTAAACCCCACCCCCTGTGCCTGCGGCAGAACCCATATCCGCATGACCAAACCGGCCGGCCGCACAGATGACATGCTCATCATCAGAGGGGTCAATGTGTTTCCATCCCAGATCGAAAGCGTGCTCATGGAGACCAAAAAAATCCTTCCCCATTACCAGCTGGAAGTGGACAGAAAAGACAACCTGGACACCCTGACGGTGAAAGTGGAGATCAATGAAGGCCTTTTCAGTGATGATATCAAAAGCCTCCAGACCATGGAAAATCAGATCGCCAGGGATATAAAAGAAACATTGGGGGTGTCTGCCAGGGTCATGCTGGTGGAGCCCAAAGCCATCCAGCGGAGCCAGGGCAAGGCCGTCCGGGTGATTGACAAACGAAACCTATAAAAAAGGAGACCCCACATGCTTGCCGAACAGATATCCATATTCATTGAAAACAAAGAAGGCCGGCTGGCGGAAGTCACAGCGATCCTGCGGGATGCTGATGTGAACATCCGGGCATTGTCCCTGGCTGACACCACGGATTTCGGGGTGCTCAGACTCATTGTGAACAACAATGACAAGGCGGAAGAGGCATTGCGCAAAGAAGGGTTTACCGTGGGAAGAACCAAGGTGCTGGCCGTGGAAGTCACCGACGAACCCGGCGGTCTCAACAAGGTACTGGATCCCTTGTGGATGCAGAACGTCAATGTGGAATACATGTATGCCTTTGCCAACCCCC
>JAABTU010000469.1 GCA_011389715.1 Desulfotignum sp. | reverse complement strand
CTGATAACTGAGTACTGACGACTTTCATATAAAAATATCCATACAGCACCGTCGTACATAGACAGATTATAAAAAAATCAAGTTCTCTTTCCAATTTAGGCCTGTCTCCTTAAAAAACAAAAACCCGTGCTGCCAGCATTATGTTCTGGACAAACGGGTTTTAAAAAATCAAATTCAGACTGATAAACAGGTGATCAATATGTTTAAACGGTATGATAAATATCAGTTATTGATTTTATTACAAATAATTGGTGGAGGCGGCGGGAGTTGAACCCGCGTCCGAAAACGATCTTCCCTGGCTTCTACATACTTATCCTGAACTTTGATATTGGCCGCGGGGTCTCCTTCAGGAGGGATACCCCGGGGTATAGCCTGAAAAATTCAACTGATGCGGTTCAGGCAGCCTCATCAGCGGTCTTGCAAAGTCGACGCCCTGGCCTGATATCTGCAAGAGGGATTTCAGCAGGACGGCAGCGGGTGTTAAGCCGCTACGGCGTAATTATAATCGTCTGCGATTATCTTTAAGGCTTTGCCAAGTTTACGAGCTGACAAACGACTCGGTATGCTACCACAGGCTTCAAAATCTCCGTCGAAACCATTTCGCCCCCAAATTGTAAAAGATCAGAACTTCATGAGAAGTACCATTATTATAATGAATCTATTTCAAAAGTCAATGTCCACTTCAGATACCTGTCAGAAGTCAGGCAGAATATTTTTTGCGGTCCCGGTCCATGTCCCGTTTAACGTCCCGCTCTTTGATGCTCTGGCGTTTGTCAAACAATTTTTTGCCCTTTCCCAGACCAAGCAGGACTTTGATTTTATCATTTTTAAAATAAATTTTCAAAGGCACCAGGGTATAGCCTCTTTCCTTGATTTTACCGATGAGTTTGGAGATTTCAGCTTTATGGAGAAGCAGTTTTCTGGTGCGCATGGGTTCATGGTTGTCATTGTATGCAAATTTGTACGGGGAAATATGCAGCTGCCGCAGGAAAACCTCTCCTCGCCTGATATCAGCATAGGAATCCTGGAAACTGACCCGCCCTTCCCTGATGGACTTGACCTCTGATCCCACCAGAACAATGCCGGCCTCATACTCCGCATCAATGTGAAAATTGTGCCGGGCCTTTTTATTGGAGGCAATAAGTTTAATATAATCAGCGGGCATGCTTTACTCTTCCATTTCTTTGTAGGGAAGAATTTCTTTGTATTCTTCCTGGGTAAACCGGGTAATCTCCTGGACAGTGGAAAATGTGAGCACTTTTTGTGCAAAGCTTTGCGCTTTTTGAAAATCCATACCCCGTATCATTTTTTTTATCACCGGAATCGAGGCTGGGTTCATGGACAGATTTTTCAATCCAAATCCCAGCAGCACTGGAATGTTGATGGGATCACCAGCCATTTCACCGCACATCACCAGTTCAATATTGTTTTTTTCCGCAGCAGCAAAGACCATTTTGATCATTTTCAGCACCGCAGGGTTCAGGGCCTGATACAGATGGGCCACCCTGCGGTTGCGGCGGTCGATAGCCATGGAGTATTGGATCAGGTCATTGGTGCCGATACTGAAAAAATCCACCTGCTTCGCCAGTTCATCAGCCATGAGGACAGCAGAGGGCACCTCTATCATGATTCCCAGGGCAATATCTTTGTTAAATATTTTGTCATCCTGTTCAAGCGCCAAAACAGCCTGATTGATAACAGCTTTGACCGCAATGATTTCTTCCATGCATGAAATCATGGGTATCAGCAGTTTTATATTCCCAAAGGCTGCGGCCCGGAGAATGGCCTTGATCTGGGTGACAAATATATCTTTGTTTTCCAGACAGAACCGGACCGCCCGGAGTCCCAGGGATGGATTGGCCTCTTCAACAGGGTCGATATAGGGATTGAACTTGTCACCGTTGATATCCAGGGTACGGATGGTCACAGGTTCGGGATTCATGAGCTCCACCAGCTCCTTGTATTTGACAAGCAGCTCTTCTTCAGTGGGAAACCGCTCCAGGTCCAGGTAAAGGAACTCGGTTCTGAACAGGCCGATACCGGCAGCCCCATTGTCTTTGGCTGACACCACCTCTTCGACCAGTTCAATATTGGCCATGAGGTTAAGGGCGACCCCGTCTCTGGTAACAGCCGGCAGATGGCTGTCGCGTTCTATATCCGCCCGGTAGGCTTCAAACCGTGCCAGACGTTCTTCGTATTTGAACAGGGTATCTTCGTCAGGATTGATGATAATGATGCCTGAAGATCCGTCTACAATCAGGATGTCGTCATTGTTGATGCTGGCTGTGGCCCGGGCCAGGCCGAAGACGGAAGGAATCTTTAAGGATTTGGCCACAATACCGGTGTGAGAATCTTTGCCTCCCCGGTCAGTGACAAAGCCTTTGATAAGCTCCAGCTGAATCTGACTGGCATCTGCCGGACTCAGGTCATGGGCCACAATGATGACCCGTTTGTTGATATCGGCAATTTTGATATCCCGGGCACCCAGCAGATAGGACATTATTTTATCTGACACCTGGACAATATCATTTACCCGGGATTTCAGATACTGGTCATCCACCTGCTGGAACATGAGTTTCACCTGGCGGGCGACTTTTCTTAAGGCCCATTCCGCATTGATCCGCTCTTTTTGAATGGTTTCAATGGTTTTACCATACAGCATCTTGTCCTTGAACAACGCCATATGAGTTTCCAGAATGTTCAGGGTCTCGCTGACATCTTTATCAAGGGCTTGAATTATCCGTGCATGTTCCTTTTTGGCCTTTGCCACGGCATTTTTGAACCGGTCTGTTTCCTGGGGCACCATGGCTTCTGAAACCGGGTACCGTTCAATGATATTGACCCCTTCCCGATCCACCACATATGCTTTTCCAATGCAGATGCCAGGGGAACCGCTGATGCCTTTAAGGATCATTTCACGGGGTTTGTCACGATTCATTCTGTTAATTCTCCAAATCCATCGTCGAAAAAAGACTTGATCCTGTCCACCACCTGGGCATCCTCGCAAGATTCCGCCTGGATATATATACAGGCACCTTTTGTGGCGCAAAGGGTTAAAATATCTATGATACTTGCGGCATCCACCTGGTTTTTACCATCTGAAAGCCAGATATCATGTTCTGCGGTCATGGCCATTTTTGCTATCCGGGCTGCAGGTCTTGCATGCATTCCCAGGTCATTTTTGACAATGGTGTCATGGGACAATTGTATATGTTTTTTCAAACGCAAACTCTTTGTTTTAAGAAAAAAATTTTCCTTTTTCTATATGATTTCCTGCCAAAAGTCAATCCTGGACACTTTCTATCTGGCCTTGCCCCTGGAAAAATAAAACAGGGTTTTTAAAGGAAATTTATTTATCTCCAGACGATCAAGAATCTCTTTTTTGGCTGCCTCCGGAGAGACAAACGCCTGGTTGGGACTGCAGGTCAGATAAAACATCTCACCCCAGGAGTTGATATACACGGCACAATAATCTGTGACTTTTGATTCCTGACGGGGCGCATAAAAATTGAAGCTGACAAATACACATGTGATGCCTGGTGCCTTTTTTTTCAGCTCACTGAAGTTGAAAGCCTGCCTGAGCTGCGGGGTGAAAAAAGTGTTCATTGCACAGAACAGCTTCTGGATATCATCGTGGGTTACCGGGGTGGGATTGGGAACCAGACTGACACTTGCATGTTCTGTAAAAAGACCGTTGTTGATGAGCCATGCCCCTATTTCCTCAATGGTCTGGGTTTGCACCAGTGACTCGTCAATGCTCTGGTGCAGTTTTGTGGATTTGTGAAACAATTCCCATTGGACCCGGGCGTCACGCCCGGGCAGATATCTGAGATGCAGCCGTGAAAACAACCGGTCGCTTCTGGAGACCAGAAGAATTTTTTTTATCTTAAAGGGTTTATCCAGAAAAACAATATCCACTTTCCGCTCCAGCACCCGGCGGTCTTCATCTGAAATCATCAATCTGCTGGAATGGCTTTCACAGGTTTTTTTCACCTGGCTGTATTTTATGAGCATATACCGTTCTATGGAGGCGGACAGCCTGTGGATCCGCTGGTAGTCCCATTCTTTGAAATGTCCGATTTCAAAGAGCCTGGACAGGCTCCATCCCCATTTGACAATGGAATCGGTCACCAGATGTCTGCGCAGCCCGAAAACGGTATTGTCCAAAGCCGCATCCTTTGAAATCTCCAGCTTCAGAAAAAAACAGGTGAGGATCAGGTTCATGGATTTTGTGTCCCCTGCAGACCGGTAATAGGCCAGAAGATTGTTCAGCAGAATGATATACGAATCATTCTGCGCCAGTTTCAGATGGGTCCCTGAATTCATCCATACATTTTTGTACTGGTTGCACAAAAGGGGTTCCTGCCCATAGGAATAGATGTATTTTTCCAGCAGTGCCATTTTGATCACCGATTTGAACGGGCTCTTGAGCCATTTGAACATCTGCCAGATGGAAGCGCCGAAATACTCATTCACCGGTATGGCATGAATATCCCCCAGGTCGATATATCTGGGGGATCCGGGCAGGCTGCTTATTTGGGTCATGATCATGTGGTAATAGTTCAGGCTTATGGGCGTGGGAAGTACTGCCCAGAGGGGCAGTTTTCCAGCCACATGGATCATGGTTCTGTAAAATTCTTCTTTCAGCAGACGGGACTGGGCTGAGCCGGAACTTTCCTGGGTTGATCCGCCAAAGTCATTGTTTTTTGCCTTTTGGATATCCACAACAAAAAAAGTGGTCTGGATTTTACATTTTTCCATTGCCAGTTTTTCCAGCAATGCAAGTTTCTGCATAAACAAAGAATGTTCATGGGCATTCATGAGTTCCTCGTGAATACAGACCCAATAGTCGATGTCAGATGCATGGGTCTGGGCCAAAGACCCTACGCTTCCCATGGTAAAAACACCTTCAATACAGGGCGCAGAAATGTGTTCTGCCTTGTAATTGTGGGTACCTGTAAATTTTTCCAGCACCTGCAGCGCAGTGCCGGAGGGCATATAATCTGCGATACCGCAGGGTGTTTTGGGGTGTATGGGGGGGAGACCCGGCAGGTCAATATTTTTGTGCAGCAACAGGGGAACGAGCTGGAAAAAGTCTGCCTGGGAGGGTTTAAAAACATCAAAAGCCGTGAGGATGCTCATTTTGTTCTGGTTTAAAAACTTGTTTTCTCCATAATGGATAAATTCACAGAATATCAACAGATTGATTTTTGCTGCAATGGATTTTTCCATCCATGGAAGATCTGTAAGGTTGAGCTGATACCGTCTGGCATTATATGCAATCTTCTCACACCGTATCACGGACCCGGCACTGGATGGAAACCGTGAAAAACGGGACTGGACAGAAGAAAAATCTGCCTGTTCAAGACAGGCTGTGGCAAAGGAAACCGCGGATATCCTGGCATGTGAAAACACAGCACATGTCAGATTGGCATGTGTGAAAGCGGTTTTGGAAATCTGGGCGTCAGTAAATATGGCATCATGGAGATCTGCCTGTGTAAAATTACAGTTAAACAGCCGGGCACCCAGGAAACTGCAGTTCACAAACCGGGTGTTTTCAGCGTTGATATGCATCAGCACAGCATGGTCAAAATTAACATTCTGCACCACTGCACCGGACCAGTCGATGTTATGGAGAACCGCCTGTCTGAACCAGGCTTTTTCCATGTGGGAGCCGGAAAGATCACAGTTTTTCAGCGTAGCGCCGTTAAAATAGAGAATAGAGGCGGAAAACCGCAGTTCAGAAAGGTTCTCTCCGCCAATGGTCAGGTCCTGAAAATCAATGGTTTTTTGTGCAATGTTTGCTTTCAAAGCTTCCAGTTTCTTTTTAACAGGATCCTGAAACACCGCTGAAAAAATATTTTTTTGTTTTTCCGGGGACTGCTGTAATGTGTTGATAAGGGTCTCAAACCACAATGAGATATCCTGTTTCTCCAGTTCCAGCAGGGATTTTGCTTTTTCCATGAAGTTGAATGTATCGCGCGCCTGCTTTTTCTCAGGCATTTTTGCAAGAAACTTTAACAGACGGACCACCCGCTCCGGTCTTTTTTTGACCATCCCCAGGATACATGACAGATTAATATCATAATTGGTTTCCTGGTATTGTGTTTTATTCAGGGCAATGTCTTGTATCACAAAAAAAGAAAGCCTGGACAGGTCCGCAAGTTCCGCATCTAAAACAGGGATAAGATCAGGATGGGTTTTTCTGGCCAGATCGATAAGGGCGTACACCGGCTTTTTACCCGTAACTATCAAGGCTTTGAAGGCGTTGAAGGCTTCTTGTGTGTCTGCTTTTAAAAACAAACGGAAAACCGGATCAAACAGCTGGGGATACAGTCCCATGGATGAATTTTCAATCAGGCTGTATACCGCTTCTCTTATCTTCTTTACCTCCTCATTTTCAAGAATCTGGATAAGCAGTTTGTCGGGCAGTTTTCCTTTCAGCATGGAAAGGGCTTTCAGCCCCTTGATCTTGACTGCCGGAGACTGGGACAAGATTTCATTTTCCATCAGGGTGTCAGGGTTTCTCAATTCCCCGGGAATATTGTTCAAAAATGGATCAGCATCCCGTTTCCGGTCAAACAGGCTGGCAAAAAAATCGATGACCGCTTCACGGGTCTGGATATTGGTGAGCATTTTTTTAAAAACAGCTGCATACCGTAAGCGGATTTCCGGGGAAGACTGAAGATACTGGTCGATAAAACAAAGGCGCTGGGATTCGGTGACCAGATACACAGCCTTCTGCATGGCAGTCACACTGACAACATTATTGCGCATGGATTTAAATGCAAAAAAAGCCCCGGTATCACCAAATTCCACCAACGTTTTAAACAAATATATGCCTTCGTTCTGGGATATATCAGCGGTGAGCCGCTGATATATCCGGGCACACACCATGGCGGATTCTTTTAGTCCCTGTGTGTGCACCTGCTTTTTTTCGGGGCTGTTCAGCATGGACAGGACCTCTGTCTGGATAAGGCCCATGGCCATACGGGCATGGCTCCGAAGTGAAAAATGGTAGGACAGCACCGCATCAATTACCGGCAGTATACCTAAGGATGGCGCCAAGCCGGGTGCCCGGGTAACCAGATCATATTTTTTCTCTTCATCCAGGGATGCCCATAGAACTTCAAAATTTTTTTCATCAAATGGGAAAAACAAATCGGTCATGGAGAATATTTTGTTATGTTTTACCTTTTTAATTAAAAGTGATATATGGTCATGGTTAAAATCAACTGTGTTCACCAGCACATGGTGCCCGCTAACCAATATAAAGAATTAGCATCCATAGTACAACTCAAAATAATATATGAAACCGTTTGATTCACACGCAGCGCCTGCAGGCAGGGCTGGCAGATATGATGCAGAATCCATTGAGATCCTCAAAGGACTGGACCCTGTCAAACGCCGGCCCGGCATGTATACAGACACAACCAGTCCGGACCACCTTGTTTTTGAGGTGATCGACAACAGTGTGGATGAAGCCATTGCCGGATTTGCCGACACCATCGATGTGATCCTGAAAAAAGACAACAGCATCCTTGTGATGGACAACGGACGGGGAATGCCTGTGGATATCCATCCCAAAGAGGGTATTTCAGGGGTGGAACTGATCATGACAAGACTTCATGCAGGGGCCAAATTTTCCAACAAAGACTATGCTTTTTCAGGCGGGCTGCATGGTGTGGGGGTCTCTGTTGTCAATGCCCTGTCTTCCCGGCTTGATATCACTATTTTCCGCAAGGGACAAAAATTTTCCATCGGGTTTGAAAACGGCACCAAAATCCGGGACCTGGCCGTGGTGGGAAAAACCCGGGACAATACCACCGGCACATGGGTACATTTTTTTCCAAACCCCGGATATTTTGAACGGACCTTTTTTTCACAGACCGCCATCAAAAATGCCTTAAAATCAAAGGCGGTTCTGTGTAGGGGATTGACAACCAGTTTTCTGAATGAAACCACAGGAGAAAAAAACACCTGGGTGTATGACCATGGTCTGGATGAATATTTGAATGAACATCTCAAGGACCAAAACACATTGTTTCCAAAACCATTCAGCAGCCATTGCCAGACAGATGATTTCCAGGCTGTGTGGGCGGCAAACTGGGTGAAGGAGGCAGGATCAGGCATGGAAGAAAGCTATGTCAACCTGATTCCCACCCCTTTGGGGGGCACCCATGTCAATGGATTCAGGTCCGGTCTGCTGGAATCTTTGCGGGAGTTCTGCAAGTTTCGGAATCTTCTGCCCAAAAACCTGTTTCTGGCCCCAGAAGATATCTGGAACAATGTGGGGTATGTACTGTCTGTTAAATTGTCTGAGGCCCAGTTTTCCGGCCAGACCAAGGAACGGCTGTCATCTCGCCATTGTGCCAATCTGGTGAATCTCAAGGTGCGGGATGCCTTCAGTCTCTGGCTCAATCAGCATGTGGACCTGGGAGAGGCCCTGGCTGAACTGGCCATGGAACATGCCAGGGCCAGGGTGAGAAAATCCAAAAAAGTCACCCGGAAACAGGCTGCCAACGGCGTTGTTCTGCCGGCCAAACTGTCAGACTGCACCAGTGATGACCAGCAGCGCAGGGAACTGTTTTTTGTGGAAGGAGATTCTGCGGGCGGATCAGCCAAACAGGCCAGGGACAGGCGGTTTCAAGCCATCATGCCGTTGCGGGGCAAGATCATGAACACCTGGGACATGCCGGCATCCGCCATTATTGAATCCAAAGAAATCCGGGATATTGTCCAGGTACTCGGGGTGCTGCCCGGACAGGAAGATATTTCCAGGCTCCGGTACAACAAAATCTGCATTCTGGCGGATGCGGATTCTGACGGGCTGCATATTGCCACCCTCCTTTGTGCCCTGTTTTTAAAACATTTCCCCAAAATTGTCCAGAACGGACATGTCTTTATGGCCATGCCGCCCCTGTACCGGATCGATGTGGGAAAAGAGGTTTTTTATGCCCTGGATGATGCGGAAAGACAGGGTATTATCAAACGGATCAACCGCAGGAAAAAACCGGGAAAAATAAATGTCCAGCGCTTCAAGGGCTTAGGTGAGATGAACCCTGTCCAGCTCAGGGAAACCACCATTGCACCGGACTCCAGACGGCTTGTCCAGTTGACTGTAAAACAGGCCGATGCCATGGATGATGTCCATGAAATCATGGATATGCTGCTGGGAAAAAAAAGGGCCAAAGACAGAAAACTCTGGATAGAAACCCAAGGCAATATCGAAGAGATAGAATAACATGAAAGAGATTTTACCTTCTGTCATGGAAGAGTATGAAAAAATTGCTTTCCAGGAATTTGCCCAGAAAGCGTATCTCAACTATTCCATGTATGTGATTTTAGACAGGGCCTTGCCCCATATCGGGGATGGCCTCAAACCTGTGCAGCGGCGCATTGTTTATTCCATGAGCCAGCTGGGACTTTCATCCACGGCAAAATTTAAAAAATCCGCCCGCACCGTGGGAGATGTACTGGGCAAATTTCATCCCCATGGGGACACCGCCTGCTACGAGGCCATGGTGCTCATGGCCCAGCCCTTTTCACTGCGGTATCCCCTTGTGGATGGCCAGGGCAACTGGGGGGATCCCAATGATCCCAAATCTTTTGCTGCCATGCGGTATACCGAATCCAGGCTTTCCCGGTATGCCGACCTTCTGCTGGATGAACTGGAGCAGGGCACGGTGGAATGGGCACCCAATTTTGACGGTACCCTGCATGAACCTAAGCTGCTGCCGGCAAGGCTGCCCAACCTGCTGCTCAACGGCACCACAGGCATTGCCGTAGGAATGGCCACAAGCATTCTGCCCCACAATCTGCGGGAAGTGGCAAAAGCGTTGATAATGCTCATAGAAGATGAAAATACCCCCCTTGATGCCCTGCTCAAACATATCAAGGGCCCGGATTTTCCCACTGAAGCGGAAATCATTACCCCTGCCGAAGAGATCCGCACCATTTATGAAACCGGAAACGGACGGATGAAAATGCGGGCCAGATTCCTCATTGAAGACAGTGATATCGTGTATTTTGCCCTGCCCTACCATGCATCGGCTGAAAAAATACATGAACAGATTGCCGCCCAGATGGAAGCAAAAAAACTGCCCATGGTCAGTGATATCAGGGATGAATCAGACCATGAAGATCCCATCCGTCTGGTGGTAATTCCCAGATCCGGCAGGGTGGATCTCACCGCCCTTGCAGACCATCTGTTTGCCACGACTGATCTGGAAAAATCCTACTCATTCAACATGAACATGATAGGGATCAACGGCCGGCCGGCGGTAAAAAATTTAAAAACCATTCTTCTGGAATGGCTGGAATTCAGGTTCCATACAGTGGAAAAAAAACTTGGGTTCCGCCTGGATAAGGTTGTGAGCAGACTCCATATTCTGGAAGGATTCCGCATCGTTTTTCTGCATATCAATGAAGTGATCCAGATTATCCGGCAGTCAGACCACCCCAAACAGGAGTTGATGAAGGCATTTGGCCTGTCTCAGATCCAGGCAGCAGCCATCCTTGATATCCGGCTGCGCCAGCTTGCAAGATTAGAAGAGATCAAACTGCTTTCGGAAATCAAGGATCTGAAAGATGAACAAAAAACTTTAGAAACCCTGTTGCATGATAAAACCGCTTTCAGGGCATATATTATAGATGAAATAAAAGCTGATGCCAGAAAATACGGAGATAAACGGCGGTCCCCCATCCAGGAACGTAAGGAAGCTGAGGCGTTTTCCATTACAGATGTCATGGAAAAGGAACCGGTGACCATAATTTTGTCCCGGAACGGATGGATACGATCGGCCAAGGGCCATGACATTGATCCCAAAAAGGTGAAATTCAGATCAGGAGATGATCTGCAATGCCATTTGCGTACCCAAAGCGACAAACCCATTGTGTTTTTAGACAGTTCCGGCCGCAGTTATACCCTGTACCCCCATGTTCTGCCCTCAGCCAGAAGCAACGGAGAACCGCTGACCGGACATCTGTCTTTGCAGCCTGATGTCCGGATCTGCTGTATGCTGTCACAGACCAGTACCACCCATTTTCTGGTGGGTTCTGACAGCGGGTATGGATTCATCATAAAATTTTCAGATTTTTTGACCCATTTTAAAAACGGAAAATCCGTTATCACTTTGAAAAACCAAGCGGTTCCCATGCAGCCCCAACCCATTGTTAACATTGAAACAGATGCGGTGGCTGTAGTCACAACAAAAGGCAGGATGCTCATTTTTCCTTTACATGAACTTCCCCGGTTGAAAAAAGGGCAGGGAAACAAAATCATCACCATTCCCAAAAAAGAACGGAGATCTTCGGACCCGGAAAAACTCAAGTTCCTAAAAATATTGCCATTACATTCTAATCTTGTTATACATGCCAAAAAGTATTCTTTGCTCCTGGGTGTGGACAGACAAACTGATTATACAGGAATGCGCGGGCACAGAGGCAGACTGTTACCCAGGGGGTACCGGAAAGTGGACACAGTGGAGATAATATCAATGGAATCCAAGTCTATCTGAATGAAACATTTTTATGAAAAATATTTCATTTTTTTGAATCTGCTGATTCTCTGCTGTTTTTTTGTTTATCTGAGCTTTCTTCTGCATCACAAAAATCTTGGCGTGCCTGCCAGTTCTGTGGAACGGATCAAAAAATCCGGTACACTGCGGCTGATCACTACCCGGTCAATCAACACCTTTTACCTGTACAAAGAGGAACCCACCGGATTTGAATACGACCTGGCCCGTGAATTCGCCCGGTATTTACAGGTGGATCTGGATATAGTTACCCCGGGGTGGAACAACCTGTTTTCCTACCTGGACCAGGGCAAAGGAGATTTTATTGCCGCCGGCATTGCCATCACAAAAGAAAGCCTGGAAAAAGCGGCATTTTCCATTCCCTATATGAACATCCAGCAACGGATCATTCACCATTATCTCATATTCGGTCCCAAAAACATTGATGACCTTGCCGAAAGAACCATCCATGTCAGGCGTAATACCTCCTACCATTCCCGGCTCAAGGAGATCAAGGCTTCCGGCATTGACATACAGTATATTCTCCATGATAATATTCCCACAGAAGATCTCATTGCCATGGTCAATGACCGAGAAATAAAATTCACCATTGCAGATTCCAACATTGCCCTGTTGAACCAGCGGTATTTTCCTGATATACGCATCGGCATCCCTGTCCAGGAAAAAGAATCTCTTGCCTGGGCTGTGCGCAAAAATGATATGGAAATGCTCAAGGAAATCAACCGGTTCTTTTTGTATGCAAAGGAAAAAGGCATTCTCAGACAGATTATAGAAAAATACTATGAAAATACCAGGGATTTTGACGTATCAGATGCAAAAACATTTCATGAACGAATGAAAACCCGCCTGCCCAGATTTCAGGAAATCATTGAAGCTGAAGCGGTGAAGCACGGGTTTGACTGGCGCCTGATGGCGGCTGTTGTGTACCAGGAATCGCGGTTTGATCCTGATGCAACTAGTTTCACCAACGTAAAAGGCCTCATGCAGGTCACCCATACCACTGCCAGAGAAATGGGCATTAAAAACCGTACAAATCCGAAACAGAGCATCAAGGCCGGCATCAGTTACCTGAACAGGATGTATGAACGGTTTCATCAGATTGAAGACGAATACCAGCGGATGATTTTTGCGCTGGCCAGTTATAATGTGGGGTATGGCCATGTTCTGGATGCCATGGCCATTGCCAGACAAAAAGGGCTCAATCCGCTGGTCTGGCAGTCCCTGAAAAAAACGCTGCCCCTGCTGTCAAAACCGGAAATTCACAAGAAGACAAAGCATGGGTATGCAAGGGGGTGGGAACCGGTACAATATGTGGAAAGGGTTCTTACCTATTACGATATTCTGAAACAGATTGATTTTTCCTAAAGCCGTAAGATGGCTTCATATCAAATAAAACGGCGTATAAGGAAAAATAAAAAAATGTACTTGCCGGTTACACCATAATAGAATAGAAAAATTGTTGTAACCGCCAGGTATTAACCCAATTTTTAAGATGAGCAAAAAAAATGACTAGAAAAATTCTGATCAACGCACTGGATCCT
>JAABTU010000468.1 GCA_011389715.1 Desulfotignum sp. | reverse complement strand
CGCCCAGAAGAGTGCGCCATCCGATTTGACCAGACGCAATTCGCATTCCTGGGGCTCGCGTGTCCTAAAGAGCTTTTTCCGATGCAGGTTGTAAATGTCCTGGTCTTCATTGAGGATAAAGCGAAAGATCGGCTGCTTGACCAGCACGCTGCGGTCCGCGCCCAGCAGGGTGGCGGTGGTGAGGTTGGCTTCCAGGATCAGACCCTGTTCGGACAGGGTGCAGTAGCCCACCGGGGCCATTTCATACAGATCAAAATAGCGAGACCGGCTTTTTTCCAGTTCTGCCTCGGTCGCACGCAGTGCTTCGGTCTGCATTTCCAGTTCGATCTGGTGAATCCGCAGTTCGTGGAGTGTTTTCCGGAAGTCCTCGGGCGAGCGGGCAGCGATAACCCCAGTTATTGCTTGGGAGCGGCTTTTTAATAGGTCTTCGGCTCTTTGGCGCAACGCCACTATATCCTCAGATATTTTTTCCTTTTCTGTCATTGATTTTTTCCATGAAAAGTGTTTATACGTTCATTGCTGATATCTATCAATCAATGCCTTTCTGGTGCCATGTTCATTCTCATAATGAACTAATAATCATGCTACTCCGTTTGGTTTGTGAACTTGAAAGATTTTTAAATAACAAACAATTGGAATTCAATGTAATTGCAACCATCATTTCTAAACAAAGCGACCATATCAGGTTTTGAATAACATTGGTATCCTTCAGGAAATTCAAGCCTGAATCTTTTAGCTTTGGATAATTTTACTTGAGCAGGATAAAAATCTGAACGTTGCCTTCATCGGCGTGGAAATTTAGGGTGTTGTTGTTTCCAAGCTGAATGAAAGGCTAAATTAGCTATTATTTTCGACTATTACACGAGCTGCTATTTCTGCAGCCTTGCCGGTGAACAGCAAACAACGCTGGCCTAAATTCTGCTCTTTGAATATGGCTTTTCCTTCCGGTGTATTTAGATTACAACCATCCAACAGCACCCTGCAGTCTCGGCTGCCAAATTCTTTTTCAAAATCGCGAATGAGCTGCTGGGCTGCTATGTACGAAGGTTGAACCGAGTCCTTTACTGTCGAACGGCCGAGTGACAAGCCCACCCCCATGATTGCGCCAGTAAGAGCGCCGCAGGTTCCGCACGTGCGAGACATTCCGCTGCAGAAAGCAGTAGCTGTTTTGGGCATAAGATCGGAATTTATACCTTGAGCCTTTGCAATGGCGAGGACGACGCTCTCCGCACAGTAGAAACCAGATTCAAATAATTTTTCAGCTGACCTTCGCACTTTAGGGATTTCCGCTGCTTCCATTAAGACTCCTTTGCATAACGGGGTGTTTTTTCTTCTTCTGTTTACTCCTACAATACTAAAAAGTGAAGCCCAAAAAGATACATTGTGGCCGGTTCAGGAATAATGACCCCATTGGTGTCTCGAACGTATCAAATTTTCAAAATATCCCTTAGTGGGCCGATATCAAATCCATTATTTTTACTTGTTTTTTCCCAGAAGATCCAGGGCAAACTGGACAAAGGTTTCTACACCGATCAATAGCAGGGATTCATCAAAGTTAAATTTTGAATTGTGCAGGGGAGCACATCCCTCAAAGCCGGTACCAAGGAAAAAATAACACCCTTTTGATCGCTCAAAGACATAGGCCATGTCTTCTCCTCCCATGGTTGATTCAGGCTCCCTTATCCATTCTTCACCTACTACTTTGATCATGCTGGACTTAAGTTTTTCTACCATGTCCGGATTGTTTTCAAGGGGTGGGTATCCCGGCATAAATTTAAAATCATAGGATGCTCCCATGGATTGACAAACCCCTTGGATAACCGGCTCTAGTATCTCTGCGTAGCTATTCCAAATATGTCGATCGAAGGTTCGGGTGGTACCGGAGAGCAAGGCTTTTTCAGGAATGGCGTTGGGGGCAGTACCGGAATGAAAAGAACCCACCGTCACCACTGACGGGCTCATGGGATTGAGTTTTCGGCTGACCACTCGTTGTAGGGCATTAACCACTTGGCCTGCCGTATCCAATGCATCAACGCACATATGAGGCATGGCTCCATGTCCTCCTTTGCCCGTGATTTCTATATCAAACAAGCTGGCAGCAGACATTAAAATTCCGGACTTCAGTCCCAGAGTACCGGCCGGCAGAGAAGGCCAGAGATGGCAGGCCACAGAATAATCCACATGGGGATTCTCCAGGATTCCAGCTTCAATCATGGGTTTTGCTCCTCCTGGAAACTCTTCAGCCGGCTGGAACATGAACTTGATATTTCCGGAAAGGCTATCCTTTAATTTGGCCAGGATACCGGCGGTAACAAGTACCATGGTCATATTGGCATCATGGCCGCAGGCATGCATCATGTTGTCATGTGTGGATGCACACGCAAGCCCGGTTTCTTCCTTTATAGGCAGAGCATCCATGTCAGCCCGGATGATCAAGGTTTTTCCCGGTCTACCAGTTTTTAACAGCCCCAGGACACCGGTTTCGGCAATTCCTGTGGTCACTTCCAGTTCAGGTATGGTTTTAAGGTGATCGGCAACAAACCTGGACGTTTTTATCTCTGAAAAACCCTTTTCTGGAATTTTATGAAGGGCCTGGCGAAGGGAAATTGCCAGTTCTTTTGTCTCTTTAACAATGTGGTGAATATCTATCATAATAATCAACTCCAACGTTAAGGGTAAAGGTGACAGGCAATCCAGTGATCCGGCTCGATTTCTCTGTAAACGGGGGGTGTAAAACATATTTCCTTGGCCATGGGGCACCGGGGACGGAATGTACAACCCCGGGGGGGATCAAGAGGGCTCGGCACATCTCCGGACAGAACCATTTCCTTATCATGGTTGACCAGAGGATCGGGGATGGGAATGGCGGATAACAAAGCAATTGTATATGGATGCAGGGCTTTTTCATAAATCTGCCGGCCAGAGGAAAGCTCAACGATCCGTCCAAGATACATGACTGCGACCCGGTGGGAAATATATTCCACCACACTTAAATCATGGGCGATAAACAAATAGGCCAGATTCATCTCTTCCTGGAGATCTTTGAGCAGATTGATAATCTGGGCCTGGATGGATACGTCCAAGGCAGATACCGCCTCGTCACAGATGATCACATCGGGGTTGACTGCCAGGGCTCTGGCAATGCCGATGCGCTGGCGCTGGCCGCCGGAAAATTCATGGGGATACCGTCTCATTTGCGTCGGCCGCAGCCCCACCCGGGCCATCAGATCGCCCACCCGCTGCCGGATCATCGGCATAGACAATTTTTCATAATTCCGAATGGGTTCGGCAATGATCTGTCCCACATTCAACCGGGGATTCAAAGAGGAAAATGGATCCTGGAAAATAATCTGAAGAGAGGTTCGGATCTTCCTCAGATCCTCCCTGTCCATTTTGGCCAGATCCTTTCCTTTAAAGAGTACTTTTCCGGCAGTGGGAGTGGCCAACCTCAAAACAGACCGGCCAACAGTTGTTTTGCCACAACCGCTTTCACCAACCAGCCCTAAGGTTTCCCCGGCATTCAGGGAAAAACTTACGCCGTCCACAGCTTTCACCTGGTTAACTATTTTCTGGAAAAATCCTTTTCGAACCGGATAATATTTTTTTAAATTTTCAACTTCCAGAACAGGCATGGTCAATTTTCTCCCGGGGAAACTAAAGGATCGGATTCCTGATCGAGAAGAGGAACGGATTGTCCATCATGATCGGCAGATACTTTCCAGCAGGCCGCCCGCCTTTGCCGGTCAAAGAAAACCATGGGAGGAAACTGTTTCCGGCAGATCTCCATTGCCTGGTTGCACCGGGGGTGAAAACTGCATCCTTCCGGCATCCGCAGAAGGTTGGGGACGGTGCCGGGTATTTCGTTGAGCCGGTTTTTTTGGTTGCGGGTGATGACTGGAATGGAATTAAGCAATCCCTTGGTATAGGGATGCCGGGCATCGTGAAACAATTCCACCACGGGAGCTTCTTCCACTATTTTTCCCGCATACATGACCACCACCCGGCTGGCCATCTGGGCCACCACGCCCAGATCGTGAGTGATCAGGACAATGGAGGTGTTGGAGCCCTGTTTTAAATGTTCCAGCAGCCGGATAATCTGGGCCTGGATGGTGACATCCAGGGCTGTGGTGGGTTCATCGGCAAAAATAAGTCGGGGGTTGCAGGCCAGGGCAATGGCGATCATGGCCCGCTGGCGCATCCCCCCGGACAGTTTATGGGGATGTTGAGCGGCCCTTGCTTCAGGAGAGGGGATCTGTACCATTTCAAGCATGGAAACCGCCTTTTCCCAGGCTTTTTTATTGTCCAGGTTTTCATGGAGGCGCAGGCTTTCTGCAATCTGTTCCCCTATAGTCAAAATCGGATTCAAGGAGGTCATGGGTTCCTGGAAAATCATGGAGATGGTGCTGCCGCGAATCTGTCGCATTTCCTCAGAAGACATATCCAGAAGATTTTTTCCCTCAAATCTGACCTGCCCCTGAATGGTTGTCAAGGAGGGGTTCAGGAGCCGGAGCACTGAAAGAGACGTTACACTTTTTCCGCATCCGCTTTCTCCGACAAGTCCGATGGTTTCCCCTGGGAACACATCAAAGTCAACCCCGTCTACGGCATTGACAATGCCGTCATGGGTATGAAAACTGGTTTTCAGACCCTTAACAGATAAAAGCAGGTCCGTGGTCATATTTTGCTCCTTGGGTCAAAAGCATCCCTGAGGCCGTCTCCCAGGAGGTTAAAGCTCAGAACTGCAAGGAGAATGGCGATTCCGGGGAAGGTGGCCACATGGGGTTTGCCCATCATATAGGCCCTGGCTGATCCGAGCATGGAGCCCCATTCCGGCGTGGGCGGCTGTACGCCGATGCCCAGAAACCCCAGGCCTGCAGCAAACAAAATTGCGGTTCCCATACCCAGGCTGGTCTGAATAATGATGGGGGCCATCACATTGGGAAGAATATGACGCCAGATGATATGTCGGTTTTTTGTGCCGATGGCCCGGGCGGCTTCCACATAGACTTCTTCACGGACAGCCAGTACACATCCCCGCACCAGCCGTATATACAGAGGGATCATGCTGATCCCGATGGAAATAACGGTGTTTTTCAATCCCACTCCCAGAATGGCGACCAGTGCCAGAGCCAGTAAAAACCCAGGAAATGCCAGCATCATATCAGTAAACCGCTGAACAATAAAATCTGTTTTTCCTCCGTAATAGCCGGAGATCAGTCCTACGGGTACGCCGAACAACAGGCCCACGCCAACCACGCCAACCGCAATCATCAAAGAAACTCGGGACCCGTATATGATACGGCCCAGAATGGATCGGCCCAGCTCATCAGTTCCCAGTAGATGTTTTGGGCTGGGCGGTGAAAGGGATTCCATCAGGTTGGGGGCGGAAGGATTCCCCGGGAACAGGAGTGGCGCACCCAGGGCACATCCCAGATAGATTAACAAAAGAATTCCACCCGCAAGGGCGGCCTTGTTCCGCTTGAGCTTGGCCCAGCCGCGGCTGGATTCCCCAGCCATGTCCTGTTCCTGATCATTTCCCTGGGTGAATGTAGGTGCATTTATATCATTCATAACGAATTCTGGGGTCCACAAAAGCATAGGTTAGGTCAACCAGAAGGTTGACCAGGGTATACAATAGTCCAAAAATCAGGATACTGCCTTGTATCATGGCATAATCCCTTGCCAGGATGGAATCTACAATGAGACGGCCCAGGCCCGGCCAGGCAAAAACGGTTTCCGTTAAAACAGCCCCACCTAAAAGCAGGCCGAATTGAAGCCCCACCACCGTAATGATGGGTATCAGGGCATTTTTCAAGGCATGTTTGATAATGATCACTTTTTCCCTTAATCCTTTAGACCGGGCAGTGGTTACATAATCCTGGGCCAGCACTTCCAGCATGCAGGAGCGGGTCATCCGGGCAATAAAGGCCACCACAAAGGCAGCCAGGGTAACAGAGGGTAAGACCAGATGCTGCCAGGTTCCGATGCCGCCCGCTGGAAGCCATTGCAGAGTAATGGCAAAAACGATCATGAGCATGATCCCCAGCCAAAAAACCGGCATGGAAATCCCAATAAGTGCGGCAACGGTCACCGTGTAATCCACCCATGAATAGGGCCGCACCGCGGCAATTATCCCTGCAGGGATCCCAAAAACAGTGGCCAGGGTAATAGCACACAGGGCGAGAAGAACGGTATTGGGCAACCGTGCCCATATCTCTTCTATCACCGGATTCTGGGTCCGTGCCGACACACCCAGGTCCAGATGAAGCAGCTGGTTCAAAAAGGAGGCATACTGTATATATACGGGCTTATCCAGTCCCATCTGGATACGGATCACTTCCACGTCAGCCGGTGATGCCATCTGTCCGGCCAGTACCTGGGCCGGATCTCCTGGAAGCATCCTGAGCATGATAAACAGCATCAGGGAGATTCCCAGGAGAACCGGTATGATGGCCAATAATCTTCTTAACAGAAAATTGAGCATGGAGGTGTATTATTCCATGGTGATGTAAGTCGGATAAAATTTTTCCGTGGGGGTAACCACCAGGTCTTTGATCTTGCTGGAATAGGCCAGAACAAATTTTTCCACATGGAGCCAGATCCAGGGGCAGTCCTCCCAGACAATTTCAGATGCCTGTTTGAGCAATGCAAAGCGCTTTTCAGGATCCTGGGCTTTTCTGCTTTCCTTCATAAGTTCGTCAAAGACCGGGTTGCTGTAAAATGCAGATCCCAGTCCCTTGGGCGGGTTCACTTCCGTTGTAAACTGCCCGTACAGGCCCATGTCCGCATCAAGGAACAGAGGACCCCAGCCCAAAAGAAAGACCTCCAGTTCGGTTTCTTCTAAAGGTTTCAGCAATCCGGCAACATAGGTGGGCCAGTCATAGGTCCTTAATTCAACCTTAACACCGAGCGCCTGAAGATAGGCCTGGACAGTTTCAGAGACCTGTTTGTCAAACAGATACCTACCGTTAGGGGTTCTCATGCTGATGGTTTTGGAGAAGTCGAAATTGGCCTCTTTTAACAGTTGTTTGGCCTTTTCTGGATTGTAGTCATACTGGTGATCCATTTTGGAATAGCCAAATACTTTGGGAGATACCGGACCATCCATTGGCTGGGCGGTGTTGAAGAGAATTCGTTCCACAATGGCTTTTTTATCAATGGCATAGTTGAAAGCTTGGCGTACTTTTTTATCCTTGGTCACGCCTTTCTGACAATTGAGACCCATGAAAATAGTCCGGGTATCCAAGGGCATATCTACTGTGATGCCAGTCTTTGCTTTTAGCGCTGCCACGTTCGAGGGCAGGGGTTTGTAGCAGATGTCAATTTCACCTGTTCTAAGCATGGCTTCACGGGTGGTAGCTTCGGGAATAATTTTGAAGGTAAGTTTGTCAACCGTAGGGGCTTTCCCCCAATAGTTTTCATTCCTGGTCAGTACAATACGTTCACCCTTTACCCATTCACTGAGTATATAGGGGCCTGCGCCCACCGGATTCTGGCGGACATCTTCACCGTATTTTTCCAAGGCTGTCGGGCTGATAGCAGAAACAAGGGCCATGGACAAGGTGGCATCCAGGGGAGCAAACGGATACTTTAAGTTCAATTGAATGGTATAGTCATCAATTTTGACGGATTCTTTTACCATGGAAACAGCAAACCGCAATGGAACCCTCATGTCAGGATTTAAGATTCTTTCCCAGGTCTGCTGGACCACATCAGCATTAAATGGGGCACCATCACTGAATTGAACTCCCTTTTGAAGGTGGAGTGTCCAGGTCAATCCGTCTTCAGACACCTCATGTTTTGCAAGAAGTCTGGGATGCAGATTTCCATCGGGATCCTGGAAGTACATGTTATCATAGATCAGATCACACATATTCTGGAAAAGAGTGGTGGTCTGCTCCTGGGGGTTAAAGGTATCGGCATCCACACCAATTCCAATCTTTAATTCCTTGATCTGTGCAGCACCGGAAACCGGAACCACGAGGAAAATGAGCAGGGCTGTCATAACAGCACAGGTAAAGAACAGATGGAATTGTTTCATTGTCAATTTTTTTTTCATCGTTGCCTCTCCTTTTGTAATAATTGTTTTTTATGGTTCATCAGCTGCTTCGCAAATGATTTGCCAAGCAAACCTTTCTCTGCTAAATAATTTGTAAATATTTTAATTGTCCGCTCTGTCAAGCGTTCAAACAAAGATTCCGTTTTTCATCACCCGAACAATTGCATCCTGATTATATAATATATCAATGTCATCCAGCGGATTGTCTTTGACCAGGACCAGATCGGCTATCTTACCGGGTTCGACAGTCCCGATCTTATCTTCCATACCCAGCACATAGGACGCCGTGCCGGTTGCCGCAACCAGTGCTTCCGTTGGTGACAGTCCATGCGCGACCAGCAGAGAAATTTCCAAGAGGTTTTTGCCATGATAGTTGAATGGGGTTCCGGCATCTGTCCCCATGGCAATGGTTACCCCAGCAGCATGGGCTTTTTTAATGCTTTCCTTGTGAAAAGGGGCCACGATATTATTTTTTTTAACGGCCCAGGCAGGGATCCCAGCTGCAACACCCCTGTTTGCAATATGATACAGGGCGGCAATGGTAGGTATATAATAAACTTGATGCTCCTTCATGAAGGAGATGATTTCATCTGTGAGATATATACCATGTTCAATGGAATCAATTCCTGCATGAAGGGCGGCCAGAATACCATGACTGCCCATGGCATGGGTAGCGGTTCGTTTGCCCGCCTTGTGAGCTTCTTCAATCCCTGCTTTCATCTCTTCATAGGTTAACTGAGCACAACCTGGTTCTACAGAAGCGGTCAGAACTCCTCCGGTTGCCATAAATTTTACCTGATCTGCTCCTGCCTTTATCTGCTCTCGGGCAGCCCGCCTGACCTCATCAGGTCCATCCGCCTCCCGGCCGATAGGCCATCCGTGTCCACCGGTCATGCATATCAGACGGCCTGATGCTAAAACCCTGGGGCCGTTGATGAGGCCGGATTCAATGGCCAGCCGCAAGCCTAGATCAATACCGTCTTTTCCTCCGAGATCCCGGACAGTTGTAATACCTGCAGCGAGAGTTTTTTGGGCATTTTGCACCCCTTTTATGGTAGTGATGGGAAGGGTCTCACTGGCCAGAGTTCCGATCGGATCCGGGCTGCCGTCCATGGTAAGGTGGACATGACAGTCAATAAATCCAGGGAAAAGAGTATCATTTCCAATGGGAATCTGATGGAATTCCTGAGAAAGACCCTGAGCCGTGTTCTGAATATCGATAATCCGGCTGTCTTCCACGATCACTGTGGCATGTTCCATTATCGTCCCATTTCCCACAAATACCCTTCCGTCCACAAACGCTGTTTTCATAATTCTCCTGAAATAATTCCTTTTTTTACCTTTTATTCTCTGGCTTTTTCAAAATCTTCAGCTCTGAATGCCCGTGTCAGTTCAAAATGTTTGACCATCAGTTTCTCTGCCTTATCCGCATTCCTGTTAAGGATGCAATCATAAAATTGATGATTGAAATCAATATCCAGACGCATTTTTTTTCGATCTTCCTGCCATTTTTTTGCAATGTCTTCAAATATTTCAGCAATAGCTTCCATGACAGCTACAAACAATTTGTTTTGGCAGGCCTTTGCAATGAGCACATGGAATTTAATGTGTCGAGCCACAAGGGTTTTCCCTTGAGAAATGTCTTTTTCACAGGTTTTGAGATTGGCTTCCATGGCCTTTAGATCTTCTCTGGTCCTGAGAAAGGCCGCCTTTTTTATTAAGACCGGCTCTATCGTCTGACGAAAATCGATAATTTCCTCTTCAGTCAGTGTGCCGAACTGGAAACAGCTGATCAGGGATTTTCCGACCCGATTCACCTCCGGTGCGGAAACAAAATTTCCACCGTACTTGCCCCTTGTCTTACGTATTAATCCACGTACTTCCATCTCCCGCAGTGCTTCACGCACAGCTACCTTGCTGACCTTAAATTGGGCGGCTATTTGTTCCTCTGCAGGCAGCTTTGCCCCCAGCTTCAGAGAGCCTTCTAATACGGCCTGTTCAATAACTGTGATTATTTGATCTGATATCCGATCTTTCTGAATAGGATCAATTTTAAATAAACTTTTCATCACACCCCTTTAATAAACTATAGTTAGTTTATTAGTTTTTTAATGTCAACCGGAAAATCATGCTTTTTCAAATTTTTGAAATGTAATCTATAAAAAAAAACTTTGAGTCTTGAAGATGCGCGAAAAGTATACGTCTCATTATGCCAAGTTAACATCAGTTGGCTATGCATCACGTTCAAGTACACCCCTGGGAATTGTGTCGAAGGTGTTGTTGCGCCATTCGGCTTTATCAACCACTCAAAGGTGCCTGGGCAAAATCAGTGATGCTGAGGCCATGCGGTGGATTGACAATCTGTATGGGTGATTCTATTTATAGCCGGGCTGAATATTTTTTCTTCGGCACGGCTATTTCAAAGAGCATGTTCCAAATTCAAGTATTGAAATGATATCCGTTATTTTTCGGGGCTGTGAAAATTCATGTAGCGGATAATTTTCCTTGAGCGCAAGAATCAATGGATGAAAATTTTTTGAGGGGGGTAATCAATGCCTCTTATTTGTTATTCAGTTGGGGTATAAAAATGATCATTTCACTGTTGTAAAAGGTGTTTAGCCAGTCGTTTACCCAGAGAAATAATCGTATTTGTTGGGGGCATTCCCCATGTTTCCGGGATAACTGAACAATCACAAACATAAAGATGATCACATTCTGTTTTAAGATTGGAATCAACAAGGTCACCGATCTTAACGGTTCCACCCGGATGGGCCGCCAGATAGCCTGTTTTGAAGATCCCTTTTGCGCCTGCTTTTTTCAGTATCTCTTTGGCCCGCTCATATCCCCGATTTAATTTCTGTTTTTCATTTTTATATAGAAGCTTTCTTAAGCCGCCACGGTCGGTTAAACTCCCACCTAATTCATCCCTGGCTTTTACCATGATCTGGAGTGTTCTGGGGCGGGAAAACATTCTCTGCGGCTTGAAAACGGCCGCCGAAAACATAGCTGTTGTCGCCGCAGGATGAGACATGTCCGTCATCATATAGCCTTCGTCCGAAAGATGAACGCCGCACGACATTGGGATTTCACTGGGGGGCACAGAAATGTCTTTTACGGTGCCACGCACGCCGATCAACGGGTCAAAAAAGAAATTATACCCCGCCCTTTCGAATCCGCTGGCGCGCAAAATAAGGGGCGAACCGATTCCGCCGGCTGAGATGACTGTTGTGGGAGCGAAAACTTCAGCAACCTTTCCCTGTTTTCTATATTCAACCCCGACAGCGCTTTTCCCTTCTAAAATCACCCTAGTAACTTTGGCCCGATCTATGAGCTTTGCACCATGTGCTAAGGCTTGATCGATATACATTCTCGCGCTCCATTTTACGTCATGGGGATCTCCGTAGTGGCTGAATGGAAAGTCGGGTTGCCAGCGGTCTTGATACATAAATTTGTCCAGCTTATGCCAGTTATAGCCAAGATCCTGGGCACTTTCCATAATCCTTCTGGACATCGGCCCTATCATCTCGTCTTTGAGCGGTGCAACCGGGAGTTCGTCCCTTACCTCTTCGGCCTCTCTGGTAATATCGATACCGTAACGCTTGAGCATTTCAAAAGGGATAGGGAAACAGGTAGCATAAAAATAAACACTGCTCCCTCCCACAGAGATTCCTCGCACCATCCCCAATAATTGCCGGGTGATTAACATACTTCGACCCGGAAAAAGAAGAGTCTTAGCACCATACAAGAAATTTCCCGTTAAAGGATTGTTATCTCCCCACTCCAGAATGAGGACCTTTTTATTGTTTAAAGATAATTCCTTGGCTACGGTTGCTCCACCAGGACCGGTGCCGACAACAATAACATCAAAATCGTTCCCTTTTTCATTGGTCATGATACATCCGCCTTTCCAAAGAAATTTTTTGCCCTCAGGCTCATGCCAGAACCTCATAGAGCAAAGAATATTTTATTATTTAGCTTCGTTTGCGACAGGCTGGTCCCGAGATTCTGCCTCTGAGAAAAGATAGGAGAACGGGATTGCAATCAGATCACCGATAACATAGGAACCCATAATTATAACGTGCAGTATGGCATAGGAGGGCAAATTACCTGAAATCAGAAGAGGGAAAACAACACCGATAAACCATATAGATTTGTAGCAGAGCTGCATCAGCAAAACGGGCAAAAACTTGAGGGGTGCCTTTAATCCAAAGATAGATAAAATACCAAAAGCAGTCCAGACACTTGCTGTCACACCATAGACAATAGGATCCTGCTGGGGCCATCCAAAAAAAGAGCGAACGGTCTCGGGTAGAAGGACGATCGCTAACCCGAATCCACCGGCCCCGGCAATAGTGTACCAATACATGAATTTCAGCCATCCCCACCGGATGTTCACTTCGTTTTTCATTTAGACATCCTCCTCTCGGGAAAAGGGTTAAAATAATCAAGAATGAATTAAAATCAACAATATTGCAAACTTCATCCCAGAATGAATCGATCATATCAAGTTTTGAATAATGGTATCATAAATTTTTTCCAGCCTCAGAAAAGTCATGTAACGGCCAATTAGTCTTGACTACAAAAAGACATCAACAAACCGTGAGTTCACTATAGTAAAAATGCTTAAGATTACAAATTTAATAAACCATCAGCTATCCAAGCTATTTATTTTTTATATCTGTCGATTCAAATTGCCTCATACCGTTTAATTCTTTTAATGCTGTTTTTTCATCTACTGATTCAACTTTTCCAAATCCATAATTCCATCGAAAATAATATGATCTGCCTGATTCAACATTAATTGTCATAATTTCTTTTATTTTAGCCCTTTTATTATCAATTTCAGATGTAATATGAGTAGGAAGCATAAATGGTATGGCTGTTACTTGATTTTTCACTGAATATTTGTACTTGCCCGGTGCAAGGTCCTGAATAAAATATCCACCATTGCCTATTTGCGAAATGAATTTATTATCCATATAAAGATAATAATAGAGACCATTGCCTGCAATTTTATCAAGTCTATAATGATAAACTTTGGATTTTCCATCTTCAGATG
>JAABTU010000467.1 GCA_011389715.1 Desulfotignum sp. | reverse complement strand
TGATTCCGGTGGTGGAGCTGTATCTGCTCATAAAGGTGGGGACCCTTATCGGCGGGTTCAACACCATTCTGCTGGTGATCCTCACAGGATTTGCCGGGGCCTGGCTGGCCAAAATGGAGGGGATGCACACCATGCTCAAGGTCAGGATGAACCTGCAGCAGGGCATTACGCCGGCTGAGGAGCTGCTGGATGCCGTGATCATTCTGGTTGCCGGCGTGGTGTTGATCACTCCGGGACTTATCACAGATTTTTTCGGCCTGCTGCTGCTGTGGCCGGTCACCAGAAATTATTTTAAACGGATTTTGCGCAGAAAATTTGACGACATGCAGGCCAAAGGAAACATCAATATCACCCGTTACCCGTAAAACCCACAGGAGGCCATATGTTTTTAGACCAGATTCGGGAACGCAGAAGCATCCGCAGATACAAGGAACAGGCGGTTGAAAAGGAAAAAGTCGATCTTCTGGTGGAAGCGGCCCTGCGGTCTTTTTCCTCAAGGGATATCAAACCCTGGCAGTTTGTGGTGGTGGACGAAAGAGATCTGCTTGAAAAGCTCGGGTCTGCAAAACCCCATGGGGCTTCCTTTCTGAAAAATGCGCCCCTGGCCATTGTGGTGTGCGCTGATACCGCTGCCAGTGATGTTTGGGTGGAGGATACGGCCATTGCATCCACCTTCATTCACCTGGCTGCCCGGGACCTGGGCCTTGGATCCTGCTGGATACAGATCCGCAAACGGGACCATTCTTCGGCCAAAACCGCTGATGCCCGTGTCAAAGAGATTCTGCACATACCGCAAAACCTGGAGGTTGCATCCATTATAGCCATAGGGTATCCTGAGGAGATCAAACAGGGACATGCAAAAGAAACCCTGGCTTATGACAAGGTGTTCTTCAACCAGTACACACCATTGCGGTAAATGGACGTCAAAACAAAAATCCTGCAGATGATCCAGAAACGGGAGAGCGATATCCCCGGTCTTTCTGCGGTCATGGACAATATCATCAGTGTGGCGTCCGATGATAAAACCACCACAGAGGAACTTGCCGATATCATCTCCCATGATCCGGCAATGACCACAAAGCTTTTGAAGCTGGCCAATTCCATTTACTATGCCCAGAAAAACCGGGTGGAAACCGTCAAACGGGCCATTACCGTTATCGGGTTTGATGAAATCATCGGCATTGCCTTGGGCATGGGAACCCTGTCTTCCATTGTCGGGAAAAACGGGTTGCGCCTGGACATGAAAGCCCTGTGGTTTCACAGCATCGGGGTGGCCACCGCAGCAAAGGCCCTGGCCTTGAGAACCAACCCGGGCATTGCCAACAAAATCTTTATCCCCGCCCTTCTCCATGACATGGGAAAGATTGTTTTTGCCGTGTATTTCCAGGATGAATATACCAGGGTCCGCCAGTCTGCCATGGAAAACAAAAAACCGTTGTATCTTGCTGAAACCGAGATGCTGGAGATGGACCATGCCATTTTGACAGGATTGCTGATGAAACGGTGGAATTTCCCCAAATCCATCATGCTTCCCTGCCGTTTCCACCATGCACCGGATGCCTCTCCGGTCCAGTTCAGGTACCACTCTCTGATCATCAATCTGGCTGACTACCTGACCCAGAAAGCCAGGATCGGCCACAGCGGGAACCCGGTGCCTGTAACCGTCAAAAACTGCTCCAGAAAAATCGGTATCAATGAATCTGTTCTCAGGCTTACCATTGAACAGCTCAAACGCAAGGAAACCGAAATCAAAGATTTCTTTGATATCACCACCTGATAACCTGTCAACACCTGTGTCAGCAATCAGATCTCTTTGAGGTACCGCTCCCCGGAAGACTGCCTGGCAGCTTCTGCAAACCGTTCTACGCTCTGTTCCAGTGCTGTCAGCTCCAGGGTGTCGCCCAGAGACAGATCATCTTTTCCCACATTTTCAAAGGCGGTCACAACATCCATGACAGTCAGGCATTCAATGTCCCGGGCCGGGGTAAAGCCGGGTTCAGGGGCGCTCACTTTAAAAAGAATGCGGCTGTGTACCAGTTTTTCCAAAAAAACCGCTGTAATGTCCCCGGACAGTTTCAGATGGGCGGCAACGGATAAGGCTGTCACCGGTGCCCTGCCCTGGGCAAACCGGTTCACACAAAAGACCGCTATTTTGAGGATGATCAGTTTTTTTACCCGGATACTGATGTGGTCATATTCCGGGCCATCTGTCTGAAGCGTATCAAAATTTTCCCAGACAAAGGAGATCTCAGCGCCGAACAGAACAATGGTCCAGGAAACCTTCAGCCACATTAAAAACAAGGGTATGGCAGCAAAACTGCCGTAAATGGCATTATAGGCGGAAACACCCACCTGGAATTGGACATAGGCTATCTGGGACAGCTGAAAAATGGTGCCGGCAATGATACCGCCTGCCAGAGCAGCCCGGACATTCACATTTTTATTGGGAATAAACATATAAAAAAAGACAAATACCATCCAGACAGTCACAAAGGGAAATATATTCAGGCCAAAAGAGATCAGGCGGCCCAGGCCGGCTGGAAGGTCCAGGATTACCATGAATTTTTCCAGATAACCGGTTATAAAAATCGTGGCACTGCCCGAAAAAATCACCAGCAGCCCGGCAGCCATGGCAATGGTGAAATAATCGGTGATTTTGCGGATAATAAAGCGATTGCCCTGAACCCGCCAGATTCTGTTGAACGTATCTTCCATGTGGCCCATCAGTTTTATCAACGCATACATCAAAAAGATGATGCCCAGCACCGCCATGAGCCCGCCTTTGGTTCTTTCCAGCAGATTGACGGAAAAGGCCAGAACATTCTGGATGATCTGTTCCTGGCCGGCAAACAAGGACAGTATCCGGGTTTCAAGATATTTCTGGAAACCGAATCCCTTGGCAATGCCGAATGCCATGGCCATGACCGGCACAATGGACAACAGGGTATACAGGGTTAAGGCCGATGCCTGCAGGCTGCAACGGTCCCGGACAAATTCCCTGCCCGAAATCCGGAAAATACCATATCCGAAATGCCAGTATCTTTTCACCAGTTTTTTGATATCTTTTTCCCTGTCCATTGGATATTTTTCCTTGTCCATAAGATAAGGTCAATTTTTCAGATGGGTTTGATTTTTTCGGGACAAGTATTGCTCCAGCTGCTTCAGGCCTTCTTGTGTGGATATTTTCGGATAATACCCCAGGTCTTTTTTGGCCCGGGTGATATCAAACCAGTGGGAAGTGGCCAGTTCCCTGGCTGCAAACCGGGTCATGGGCGGCTCTTTTTGGATTCTCAAAGCCTTGTACACAGTTTCAAAAAACCACCCGGCTGCGTAGGCAACCCCTGCTGAAACATGCCCCTTTACAGGGGGCAGGCCGGCAGCTTTTAAAAATGCATTGGCCATCTGCCATTTGGATACCGGCTCATCCTGGCTGATAAAATAGATCCTGCCGGAGAGTTCCGGGTTCTGCTCCAGCTTTTCCGCCGCCAGGATATGGGCCCAGGCAGCATTGTCCACATAAATTGTATCCACCAGATCATCTGTGGGCCCCACCATTTTCAACTTTCCCGCCCGTTTGATGATGCCGGGAACCAGGTGGTTGTCTTCCGGTCCCCAGATCAGGTGGGGCCGCAGGATAATGGATAAAAATCCTTGTTCTGATGCCTTTCGTACCAGTTTTTCCGCCATGGCCTTGGTTTTTGGATAGGGGGCCAGATAGGTGTCTGGATAGGGAACCGATTCATCCACATTCTCCATGTGGGAATCATTGAACACAACACTGGGGGAGCTTGTATACACCAGTTTGTCCACACCCTGTGCCCGGCAGGCATCGATCACATGGCGGGTACCGGTGACATTAACCCGGTAATAACTGTCATAGGATCCCCACAATCCGGGTTTTGCCGCCACATGAAACACCGTGTCCATGCCGTTTACCGCTGCCATGACAGCCTGTGCATCTGTCAGATCTCCCTGGATCTGGTCCACCCCCATCTGTTCCAAGGCCTGGTACCTGCCCCGGGAAAAAGAGGTGACCCTGATCTTTTTGTGCAGCAGCTGCTTTACAATTGCCCGGCCCAGAAAGCCGCCGCCGCCTGTAACCAATACCTTTTCCATACATGTCCGACCCTTTTTGCCGTGTCTGAAAATTTCAACAATATCCTTGACAAGGCAGATATTTTACAGTAGAAAAGACAAACTTTTTTGCTGAGCGGGAATAACTCAGTGGTAGAGTGCGACCTTGCCAAGGTCGAAGTCGCGGGTTCAAATCCCGTTTCCCGCTCCATTTTTTTGCCTTTCATTTTTGATTTTGATCTTCTCTTCAAGTTTCCAGCATCTGTCCCAGACTTTTCAGATTTCCAGCACCTGCCCCAGATTTTTTTCTTTTCCCAGCGCATAAACCGCAGATGCCACTGTCAAATCAAACAGGGCCATGCCCACGGATTTAAAAAACCAGGTTTTGTCTTGGCCTGTGTCGACCGGATTCCGGGTAACCGGGGCAAAGGGCTGAATTTTGTCTTTGGATACCACCTGGTTTTTCAAGGGGATACAGATATCTCCTGACTCTTTGGCTGCAAAAGGGGTATCCACATACACGACATCTGCCGCAGCAATGACAGCATCGGGAAGCTCTTTCATCTCCGGTGTAAACGAGCCGATGGAGATAAAGGTTTTGCCTTTGACATCTTCAGGGGCAGCTTCAAATACCGGCTGTGTGCTTGTGGTGGCACAAATCACCACCTGGCAGGCATCCACCAGCTGTCTGGCGGTTTTTGCAACCTGAAAATTGACATGGGGGTGTGCTTTTTTCAGGGTTTCAGCCATTGCCCGGGCCGCAGTCTCGTGAAGATCCGCCACCCACAGGGTGGAAATTTTCCGGTTGCACAAAAGAAATTGCGCCTGGCTTATGCCCTGGACCCCGGCACCGATGATGCCGGCCGTGTGAACGGTTTCCGGGGCCAGGCATGCCACAGCCAGCCCCCCCACTGCCCCGGTTCTTCTTGCGGTCAATGCAGCCCCGTCCATGATGGCAAGGGGCGCCCCTGTGCGGTTGTCCGCCAGCACCAGGATACCGTTTACCACAGGAAGCCCGGATGCAGCTGCCCCCGGGAACACGGATACCAGTTTGGTGGCAAAATGGTCACCGGAAAAGCAGGGCATGAGCAGCAGGGTGTTTTCGTTATGGGGCACATGCATTCTGTCAGGCATGTGAAAGGCGTTGTCCAGCACCAGGCCGTAGGCGTGTGCCACTGCTTTCTGGATATCTTCCAGATCCAGGCTCTCAATGGCATGTTTATTGAAAAAACGCATAAAATCCTCTCTAATGGGGTTGCAATTTTGGTTTTCTTACCATATGGATGCTGAAAACGCCATACACGGATGGCCATAAAAATAACACCCATGCCCTGACGGGCATAAGAGAAATGAAAGCTGTTAGCTGTTAGCTGTTAGCTGATGATTGAATACTGACGGCTGACGGCTTTCATATAACCCCCATGCCCTGGCGGGCACAACCAAAAATGAAAGTATGAGCAGGCAGATATTAACTTAACACTTAACACTTAACACTTTCATATAAAATTCATAAGGCAGATATTGGATGATCATTGATACCCATACCCATTTATTTCCTGAAATCTTTGCACAGGATCGGTCCCGGTTTTTTGACAAGGAACCGGAATTCAGCCTGCTTTACAAAAATCCCAAAGCCCGGATGGCCACCTGTGAGCAGCTGATTAAAACCATGGACCGGCATGGGGTGGATATTGCCTGTGCCAGCGGATTTCCCTGGCGCAACCCGGAACATGCCCGGGCAAACAACGACTATATCATTGCGTGCGTGAACAGATTTCCAGACCGGATAAAAGGGTTGGCCTGTTTTGACCTGGAATGGCCCGGGGCGGCAAAAGAAGCAGCCCGGTGTATTGATGCCGGCCTGTCTGGGGTGGGAGAACTTGCCTTTTACCTGTCCGGCATTGACAGCAGGGCTTTAGATCTCATGGCGGAAGTGATGGCAGTCCTGCGGGAAAAAGGCAACCTGCCGTGCATGATCCACACCAACGAACCGGTGGGGCATGCCTATCCCGGCAAAACCCCGGTGACCCTGGAACAGATTCAACATCTGGCCCAAACATATCCAGATAACCGGATCATCCTGGCCCATTGGGGGGGCGGCATTTTCTTTTACCATGTCATGAAAAAACAGCTCAAACAGACGTTGAAAAACATCTGGTATGACACGGCAGCATCACCTTTTTTATATGACCCTGCCATTTATGACATGGCAGTGCAGGCCGGTGTTCTGGAGAAGGTTTTATTGGGAACAGATTTTCCTTTGCTGCCGCCGGACCGGTACTACCGGGAGCTTGCTGCATCCGGCCTAAATAAAGCCCAGCAGCAGATGGTTCTGGGCAAAAATGCCGCAATTTTCTATGCCTGAGCCCCCCGCCCTTGGATCAGCAGGGGATGCAGATATGAAAGGTGGTGCCCTTTCCCTTGACAGAGTCAACCGTGATACGGCCGTTGTGGTACTGGACAATGTGCTTGACAATGGCAAGCCCTAATCCGGTCCCCCCTTCCTGGCGGCTTCTGCCCTTGTCCACCCGGTAAAACCGGTTGAAAATTTTCGGCAGATGCTCCTTGCTGATACCGTTTCCAAAATCAGTGACAGCTATCTCCACCCACTGGTCTGTTCCCCGGGCTGTGATATCCACCTGCCTTTTTTCCGGACTGTATTTTACGGCATTTTCCACAAGGTTGGCAATGGCCTGTTCCATCAGAATCGGGTCCACCATGGCGGTCAGATCCTCTGGACAGTTCACATGGATCTGCATCTGTTTTTTATCTGCCATTGCCCGGCAGGAGTCCACCGCATCCGCAATCAGTGTGGACAAATGGTTTTCTGCAAACTCTATTCCAGTTCCCTCCAGGCGCTCAAGCTTGGACAGTGCCAGCAGATCATTGATCAGTTCAATCATCCGGTTGACATTTTTTTCTATGATTTTTAAAAAACCGGCAGCATCTTCGCTTTTGTCTGCCACCATTTCCTGAAGGGTTTCAATGAACCCCTTGATGGTGGTCAACGGGGTTTTGAGTTCATGGGACACGTTGGCGGCAAAATCCTTGTGCATTCTCTCCAACCGGCGCATACGGGTAATGTCATGAAAAATGATCAGGGTGCCCATCCGCTGTTCCCTGGCATCCCACAGGGCACTGGAATGGATGTTGAGGATATGGTCCCCGTCTTGCTGGATGAAAATGTCTTCCTCCACCGGTTCATGGGTGGAAAGGGCTTTCTGGATAAAATTCTGAAGATCGAAATTCCGGGCCACCTCCAGGATGTTCCGGTTTTTCAACTGGTCAGGGGGAAAGTTGAAAATCCTGGCAGCAGCATTGTTGATGGTGATAATCTGCTCATCATTGCCAATGGCGATCACCCCTTCCTGCATGCTGCCATGCACCGCTTCCAGCTCTTTTCGCCGGTCCAGGGAATCCTGGATACGGTCATCCAGATTTTGCGCCATCTGGTTCATGGCCCTGGCCAGATCCGAGAGTTCTTCTGTATCAGGCAATGCCAGACGGTTGGACAAATTTCCCCGGGCAAATGCCTGGGCCCCCTGCTTGATATTTTCCAGCGGTCTGATGATTCTGCGCGATACATACAGGGAGGCTGCAGCTGCCGCAACAACCGTGAACACCAAAAACAAAAAAATTTTATTGCGCATGTCATCGATATTTTTGTCAATGGCAGAAATGGAAAACGCGGTTCTGACCACAGCCCTGATCTCCCCTTCCGAAGTGGTCACAGGCAGGGCAATATACATCATGGTTTCATCCAGGGTACTGCTGTGCCGGACTGACGTGCCTTTTCCACCCTGGAGGGCAGCCTGGATTTCCGGCCTGTTTTTGTGGTTTTCCATGGGCTTGATCCGGGCGAATGAATCTCCCAATACCTCTCCTGAGGGCATAACAATAGTCACCCGTGTCTGGATGGATTCACCCAGCTGCTTGCACAGGTCATCCAGTTCATGGTCCTGTCCTTCGGCCATGGCACTGGCCAGTTTCAGCTGGATGAGCCTGGCCCGGATGGTCAACTCTTTTTCCGAGTTTTCCAAAAAAAACTGCCGTGAATGGTTTATGAAATACCAGGCTTCCAGGGAGAGAGAGACAATAATGATGATTAAAAAAAAAGGGAAGATCCGCCAGATCAGTTTTCGCTTTTTCATAAGATTTTTGTTTCTTTGTTAAACTGTTTGCTCTTTTTGTCCTGTTTTTTGTCCCATTACTCTTTGAACCGGTACCCCACGCCTCTTACGGTTTCAATACGGGATGCATAGGATTTGAGTTTTTTGCGCAGTCCCACGATAATCACATCAATGCTTCTTTCTGTCACCGCATAATTTTCACCATGAATAGCATCCATGATCTGGTTTCTTGTAAAAACCCAGCCTTTTTTATCTGACAAAAATGACAACAGTTCAAATTCAGACAAAGTCAGATCCACCGCCTCCCCCTGGATGGTGACCACATGTTTGGCACGGTCAATGGTCATTTCACCCACCTGGCGGATACTGGCAGGCGGGTCATCCAGCGCATGTTTTCTGCGGCGCCGCAAAATGGCCCGGATTCTGGCCAGCAGCTCTTTGGGGCTGAAGGGTTTGGAAATATAATCATTGGCCCCCAGCTCCAGGCCGGTGACGATATCTGATTCCTCTCCCTTTGCTGTCAGCATGACAATGGGCAGATCCTTTGTCTGTGCAGAATTTTTCAAAAATTTGGTCACCTCCAGGCCGTCAATGCCCGGCAGCATAAGATCCAGAACAATAAGATCCGGTAAGGACTGCCTGGCAATCTTGATGGCCTGTTCCCCGGTGAATGCCGTGAGAATATCATATCCTTCGTTTTTCAGGTTATACTTGATCAGTTCGATAATATCTTCTTCATCATCTACAATCAATATGGTTTCTCTGGCCATGTTTATTTCCTGTGTGATATGTTTATGGGTGACGTAGCAGCCAGGCAGCCGCATATAAAGGTGCCATGACTGCATCAGGTATGGCGGATGATATCTCCTTCAATAAGATAGACCACCTCTTCAGCAATGTTGGTCGTATGGTCTCCGATCCGTTCAATATGCCGGGAAATCAGATACATATTGATAATTTCCGTCACCATGTCCGGATGTCTCCGGATATCGGCCTTCATGGTGCGGTAGGCTTCATTTCTCATGGTATTGACCTCTTCATCCATTTCCAGGACCGTATAGGCCATTTCCACATCCATGCCCACCAGGGCATCCAGGCTCAACTTGAGCATTTTGGCGGCCTGCTCCGCCATGGCGGTATAATCATAGCCAAATTTCTTGGGATCATCAGATGATGTGATAAACCGTCTTGCAATGTTGCCGGCATAATCGCCAATCCGCTCCAGATCGTTGTTGATTTTGATCACCGCCACAATCAGGCGCAGGTCCGTTGCAACAGGCTGGTACAATGCCAGTGTTTTGAGGCATTCTTCTTCCACCTCAATTTCCCGTTCATCCACTTCAAAATCCGTATCTATGATAAATTGTGCCAGCTGCAGATTTTCCGTGCGCACCGCTTCAATGGATTTTTTAAAACGGTCCTCCACCAGGGCACCCAGGGAAAGAATTTCTTTTTTTATTTTGTCCATTGCCCGGTGCAAATGGGTTGTCATGATTCCTCCTCATAGTAAATAACTGCATCCACCATGTATAAACAGAACCTGGTGTCTGTTTTCAAAGTGTTTCGCATGTCACATCCAAACCGATTATGTATCTTTTTCTTGCTAGCATCATATTAGGAACATGTTACATTAAAATTAAATCTAAGAAGTGAAATCCATTAGCAAAAACAGAATGTTTCCTTTTTCATTATAGGCATACCTTGTAAAATAGGTTTTGATAATAGGAATTCCACGGCCGTGATCCGCTGCCAAAGGAAATTCAGACCCCTTATGTTTTCGCCAGTCAAATCCATTGCCCTGGTCTTCAATTTCCAGACAGATGGACACCTCTTCAACGATCTTGAGCGAGAGTCTGACATCTTTTGTGATGTCATTTTTATTGCCATGCAGCACCGCGTTGGTCATCCCTTCCCGCATCACAAGATTAACAGCAAACATCTGGTCAGGCCTTGGCACCGCAGACAGGCGATTCAACAGATACCGGGTGACAACCTGGCACACTGCATCAATATTTTCCAGACAGGAAGAAAAGCGGATATCAAGCATATTATCCGTCCGGGCGATCTGTAATTTTCTTGTTTCCCGGGGCATGGCGGTCATACCTCGATACAGAGCACGACAATATCATCTTCCGGGGAGCTGTTTTCAGCAAACAGTTGCCGGATCAATCGGCCGGGGGCCTCTGTGCAGGAAAACTGCTGCAGCTCCTTGAAAACAGGCAGCAGTTTTCGGGCACCTGCGATCCAGTTGGTTTTTCTGCCCACAGACTCCACCAGCCCGTCTGAATACACAAAAAACCGGTCTCCTTTGGATACCTTGATCCGGGTTACACCAAAATGCGCGTCAGAAAACATGCCAAGAACATCCCCATGGGACTTTACCAGAAAGGGGGCCCCCTGGACCGGCAGACATGCTGCAGGGGGATGACCGGCATTGACAAGCGTCATGGTCATGGTGGACCGGTTCATATGCAGGTAACAGGCTGTCAGATATTTGCCCCCGGGCAGGATTTCTCTGAGCACGGCATTGACCATTTTCATGCTTTCTCTGGGAGAGTACAAAGGCGTGCAATTCTGTGCGAGCAGGGCTTTAACCGATGCTGTCAAATAACTGGTTTTAATATCATGCCCGGAAAAATCTGCCACAAAATACCCTGTGATGTGATCGCTGATGTCCAGAATATCGTAAAAATCCCCGCCTGCCTCCTGCAGGGATTTATAATACACCCCGAACCGTGCAGCGGGATAATTTTCCGGTACAGGAAGCATGGCGGACTGGGCCTGGGCCACCTGCAGCAATTTTGCGGCCTGATTTTGAATCAACGAGTTGGTGGCAATGGAAAGTTTGAGATGAATCCGGACCCGGGCCAGCACCTCCAGAGGATGAAACGGTTTGGTGATATAGTCCACTGCCCCGAGATCAAATCCCTTGATTTTGGCATTCACATCACTGATACCGGTGAGAAAAATCACGGGAATCGGGTTGGTGACCGCATCTTCCTTTAATTTTTTGATCACCTCGAATCCGTTTTCTCCGGGCATCTCAATATCCAGCAAAATCAGGTCAGGGTGTTTTTCTCTGGCAATGGTCCGGCCTTCCGATCCGTTACCGGCAATAAAAATCCGATACCCCTCCCTGGACAGGGATTTTTCAATCATCTTGAGGTTCAACAAGTTGTCATCCACGGCAAGCACGGTATAGGGCTGTATTTTTTCCATTATCCCTCTGCCTCTATGGTCCGGCGGTATCAGGTGGGGATCAAGGCATCCACCCGGGTTTCAAGATCTGTAATATAGGCATCAAAATCCTCGAGGCTGCCGGTTTTGGCGGCAGATTCCATTTTTTGGGCCAGGTCTGCCATATGGGTGAATCCCAGGTTTCCGGCTGCCCCTTTTATGGAATGTGCGGCTGCCGCAGCCTGGCGGGAATTGCCATAGGAGACCCCCTGGCGGATTTTTTCCAGGTCGGTCCGGGTGGTATCCACAAACAATGCAACCAGTTCCAGAAATTCGGTTTCATCCATGTCCAGCTGGTCAGCCAGGTGTTTATAATCCATTGGAACCTCCTGTTGGTCAGGGCCATCGCATGGAACCATATCCTGTTCAGCTGCTTGATACCCCGCCCCCTGATGGTAGCGGTGTGACCGGCCCGAGATTGGCATCTGACGGTCCTGTCACAAGGCTACCATCAGGGGGCTATGCCATTATAGGTGACGTTGCATCTACATGCGACTAACCTGTCTTGCTGGTCGTCACAGATATCTTACATCCTCAATTGGTTTCTGTAAACCGGTAAGCGGAACCCTGGCTGGATATTTGCTTTAATAGGTTTTGTACCACAAGGACTTTGATCGAAAGCCCCTGGAGGTGTGCTGTGACAGGACCGTCAGAGCCGGAGGGGGCCTGACCGGATATGCTGGAATGTCCGGCTTTCAACCGGAGGGGATGTTGCGCTTTATGGTTGTAATGATGGAAACAGGCCCCCGCAGGGTCTCGGGACGGGCACAGCACACCTCCAGGGGCGGGCTTGGGACCAGGGGACTTCATGGGACGATTGAAAAAACTGATACACTTATAGCAAATATCCAACGGAACCGGTTTTCTGCAAATATACACAAAAACTTGCCTGCGGCTGGATATCAGGATACAACACAAGGCACTGATGTCTGAAGGGGGGCATCAGTTTCAACCGGACATGCCCAAAACAGGAGACCAGACGTTTGATATGAAAGAAGACACCCACCAGTTTGTCCATAACTATAAAGGACTTGGCGCCTTTGGCATGGACCGGAAGACAGATGAACAGACCCTCATGTTTTACCTCCAGAAATTTGCCGAAGACAATTTTATGGAAACCTTTGTGCCGCGGCTTTCCGATGCAGAGCTGGAAGAGATCTATCTGTTTGTCAATGACTGCTTGAAACGCCATATTACAGAAGATGAATACCATGACCTTTTTTTAAAAGACCGGTAAACACCCTGGCAGGATAATTGTTATTTTCGGTTATTTTTGGTAGTCAAGGAAGCAATTTTATTTAGATATAATCTTCTGCTATATTTTTATACCCATGGTAACATAAATCAACAAATTCATTGACACCTTTTCAGGATTTGGTGTAAGACAGTCGCACCCGGTAAAAAAGCCGGGTGCACACAAACCATTTGTATCCAACGCCGGACACCTGTGAAAATAATGTATGGATTTTATTCTTGAAGGCTTTGCAAAAGCCGTTTTTCTGCTCATCCGTCTTGATGCAGCCACTTTTACAGCCATATCTGCCACACTCAAAGCATCAACCTGGGCCATGGCTGCCAGCCTTGCCGCAGGGCTTCCTCTGGGATTTGTGCTGGGGTATTTTGATTTTCCGGGCAAACGCCCCATACGGACACTGGTGGACACCCTTCTGGCCCTGCCCACGGTTTCCATCGGCCTGATCATCTATGCCCTCATCTC
>JAABTU010000466.1 GCA_011389715.1 Desulfotignum sp. | reverse complement strand
TTTTTTTCATTTTTTCCTCCGGTGTTGGGCGTTTGTCCCAGTGTTGGTTTTGTCACTACACAGCTGGTGTGTCATAAGAGCAAAACCAGTGCCACCGGAAGAAAAATGCGGCATTTTGGGTACAACTATTTGAAAGCAAAGAAAATATGTTTTATGAATGGTTTTGAAGTCGAATGTATAAATTTACATAATTGTAATAATATTAAAAACAAAAATATGTTTTTATCCTGCTTGGCGTTTTTTTCTTGAATTTATCCCAGATGTTCGTCTTTTTTTTAAAAATTTTGTCAGCCTCTTGTGCCTGTCCCCAGGGGGTGGCGGGTGCTGTTTGAACAAACCCATTTTTGACTTAATCACGCATAATGGATTTACAGCCAGGCCATCAGCATTAGGTGCGACAACCTTGTAAAACAGACGTTATAAGGTTCCTCAAATCAGGCATGCAGCCATTTCAGAGAAACCGTAGCCGCCTTCCTGTTCGGTAATCCAGACTGGTTTGTGAGAAAGTTTGTCCTTGAAATGCACTATATTGGCAACGCCGACAGAATTAGGGAAGAATGCAAACATGGGCTCGTCATTGGGTGAGTCCCCGGAAAAAACAACCGAATCTTTAATCATTTCCAGGTCCCGGTTAAAAATTTCTTTAAAAAATTTGCGGGTCATGGCCAATTTGTCATAACTGCCGAACCATCCATTCACATGAATGGAACTGATCTTGGCAACAGCTCCGTTCCTTTGAAAAACATCCACAATGCGCAGCACCTCGGATTCGGGCAGGGCCGGCACATCTTCGCAGAAATCAATGGCAAGATCCGCCTCCCGGAAAGCCTGATCAGCCGAAATTCGACATCCTGGAACCTGTTCCAGGATTTTTTGTCCGATGCTTGCCAGCCTTGCCCGGTCTTCTCTTCGCTGGGTATCGGTCCTGAAATACCGGCGCACCATTTTTCGTATCTTTGTATCATAATAAAAATAAAATGCCCCGTTTTCCCCCACCACACCGTCAACCGGCCACATCCGTGCAATATGATCGCACCAGCCGGCAGGCCTTCCGGTAATTGGCACAACCCTTATCCCGGCCGTCTGGAGCAATTCCATAGCCCTGAAGGCGCACCAGGGAATCCGTCCGTTGGCGGTAAGGGTATCGTCAATATCTGTAAGCAAATACCGAACAGATCTTTTCAGACTTTCCGGAAAATTTTCCATGGGGTTCATCTTTATTATTTCTCCTAAGATTACAGACCTTGTTCAAAAGCTTCAACTGCTGCATGGGCAGTTGCTACAGCCACGCCGGATCCACATTTCAACCGGGTCCAATCTGAGTGTGCCAGAATAGATCCAGCCGCATGCAACTGCCCTGCATAGGGTGTTGATGATTGTATCAGCGGTCTGAACCGGGAATCCACTAAAATTCCGGCCCGATTTACCGCATGCCCTTTGGGGTGGAAAAGGGTTGAATGGTGCCACATCTGCCGTGAACCGGGCTGGGTTACGGGAAGGCCTAAAAGCGCTTCCCTGATACCAGCGCGTTCAGCAATCAAGCCCCGGCCAAGAAAACGGCCTGTGCACAGCAGCACCCCGCGTGAGCGTATATGACGTCGGCGGCCATCGTTCCCAGCGGTAACGCTGAAACCTTTGTCGGAAAGGGAGGTCACTTTTTTTACCCTGTCTGGCACAAAATGCAGGCGCTCATGCTTTTCAAGCCCCCGGACCAGGGCCTGGTGAAACCGGATACCCGGGACCGACACCGGAGGAGTAGGGATTTCAAACACCGGTCTTCCCAAAAGCGTTTCCAGTTCCGATACGGTCTCACCCGGTGCCATGGTTCCCAGAACGGCTGGAAAACCAACATAGGCTTGTGCTTCCAGATGGGGCAGGAGGAGATCTGCCAGGCGTTTCCGGTTTGCCGGCACATCCAGTGCCCGGGCCAGGTGTTCGGGATACACCTCCTCCAGATGGCTGGTATTGGGAAATTCCAGGCGCAAAGAGGAAAGTCCGGGCCATTGTTCCGCCAGGGTAGAGGTGATCTGGCAGGCGCTGAAAAGCTTCATGCCGGAAAAATCGACGATCAGGCTGGGACTGAGGTTTTCAAAAGCCAGCATACCCTTCCACACGGTTGCAGGAACCAGATAGCTTTTTTTTATGGTTCCCAGGGAGGTGATGATATTCACGTTTCTCCGGGCAGATCTCCGGTAGTCCAGACCCTGAACCTTAAGAAATGCCATGAGCTCGGTGAAGGCCTGATTGATGGAATCATCCGAAATAGTTGCATAGGGATGTCCGGGGATTTCTTCCCGGACCCGGGCAATGCCGGCCCAAGGATCATCCCATGCTTTGGATGACGGCCACACGCCCATGAGATCCATGAGGCCTGATGCAAAATTCATAGAATTTCCCGATCCCATGAGCACCGTGGATAATCCCCTGTTCACGGCGAACACGGCGGCCGACATTCCGGAAAGGCCTGCGCCGATAATGGCAAGATCAGCATGGAGCGTTGTGGGTTCAGATATCATGATCTCCCTTCCCACAGAACCTCTCCAGGTCAAACAACCCACAGTGCACGGCTTCAGTCAACTCTGCCTGGATCAATTGATCTCCCCAGAAAACAGGCTGCTGTCCTTTCCACCGCTCACTGAGAAAAGATTTGATTTCAAGAATTCCATCGGTGCCGGACAGGGTTTTGTTGTCATAGAGATGGGCCAGGACCCTGGCACTGCAAAAGGCTCCCTGGCAGGGCCCCTTGCCCAGGCGGCTGCGATTTCCCAGCGCCAGAAGCCCCGGCTGTTCACCGGTCTTTCGGAGCGCGTCGGATATATCGTCCACAGTTTTTTCCGATATCATCTCACACTCGCACAGGATTCTGTCCCGGCCCTTATGCTTTTTTTGCATCCAGTACCTGGGCCCGGCCCCCGGTTCTGTCCATCTGCCCGCCATGGTGGATGGAAGGGGGTGGGTCAGGGTCAGGCACGGACGGGTGTTACCGATCCTGGCACACACCAGGTCAGAAGCTTTTTCAGCCATGAGCCGAAAGGTGGTCAGCTTGCCTCCGGTAATGGTTATCAAATTATCCAGCCCCTGTTTTTCATGGCTTTCCAGAACAAACCCCCGGCTCACATCACGGTCATCACCGCACCCTTTCTTACCGTTCTTACCGGCCAGAGGCCTCACACCGGAATATGCCCGGATGTACCTCACCTTTTCAAGCCCCGGCACCATCATGGCCCCCTGAGCTACAATGTGATCCGTCTCGGCAACCGTGGGACAGATTCTGTCGGGATCTTCCACCCTGATTGACGTTGTCCCCAGAATGGAAACCGTTCCCCCAGGGACCAGGATATCCCCGTCAGAAGGCGGACGCAGCCGGTTGATAACCCCTTGGGTCATGCGCATCTGGGTAACCAGCAGGGTTCCCTTGGAGTAAACCAGAGGCACGGATACACCGGCCAGGGATGCCACCTGGCCGGCCCAGGAACCGGCGGCATTGATAACCTGGCAAGGTTCGACACAAAACGTCCTGCTGGTTCTGGTGTCCTCCAGCCAGGCCCGGACGATGCGCCGGCCATCCCGGTCAAACCTGATAAGCCGGGTATGACACACGATACTGGATCCCAGGCGGTTTGTATCGGCAGCGTTCTCCCGGGAAAGCATAAAAGGATCAATGGCTGCATCCGCAACCTGGTGTACGGCAATGATATCTTTTGACAGGGACGGCTCCAGTTCCCGGGCTTCGGCCAGGGAAAGCGATCGGGAAAAAATGCCGTTTTCACGGCAGCGTTCCGGAAAATCCGCTATATATGCTTCATCATCTCCCTTAACGCCCACAAAAAATCCGCTGCAGTCATCAATGCAGTGGGCAGCCATCTGTTTGAGAATCATTCCTTCAGACCGGCATTCCCTGGCACTGTGAGCATCTTTGGCCACGTATCGGGCCCCGCTGTGAAGCAGTCCGTGATTACCGCCTGAGGCCCCGGCGTTGATATCTGATTTCTCCACCAGCAGGGAAGTGACACCCCGCAGGGCAAGATCTCTGGCAATGCCTGTTCCTGTGACTCCGCCACCAATAATAAGCACATCGACATCCTGGCTTTTCATTCTGGTCTTTTCTAGGGGTGTCATGTGGACCCTCCTGTCCCTTCTGCATCCGGATTCTTTGCCATGGCCCAATGATGCAACCGGCTGCTACCCTGCATTTTCCCTGATAGGCCGCAGTTACAGAAAATCATCACATCACAAAGAATAGGTTTTGCCTTCCTGGACCAGGTCCAGGGGGGCATTGGCCAGAAACGAGGTGTGATATCCCAGAACCCTGCCGGAAATGACCTGCTGCAGTTTTTCAACCTGCTTCCAGTGGGTATGGACACCTGTGGGGTTATCAAAATCCACTTCATGGAAAACCAGATCACATGAACTGAACCATGAAGGGGCAAGCTCATCACGTTTCAAAATGGCATTGATGGTTTCATCCAGTTTGGTATCCCCGGAAAAACCCAGGGTTTTTCCCCCGGCGGAAATGCGCAAACCCAGGGTACCGTATGGCAGGAAATGGTGGTTCCAGCGGCTGTCTATCCGGAGATAATCCAGATTCAGGGGTGTGCCCGGAATCATTGGGATGAAAATGACATGGGAGTCGAATCCGGGGCACAGGGGCAAGAACTGTTTTCTCAGCAATGCATAAATACCTGGCGCTGTAATCAGCCGCAGCGGGGTGGCAGTTTTTTCCGCCCGGTTGAGGCAGGCGGAAAATCCCTGGGTGTGGTCCTCATGGTTGTGGGTAATGAGGATATGGGTGACGTCATCCCAGTGAACGCCGTGGCGGGCCAGGTTGTGGGCCGGATATCCGCAGGGATCGATCAGCATCACCACTGTGTCGAAACGGACAAGGCAGCTGGAAACCGTATCCACAAATCCGTTGCCCGTGCCCAGGGCTGTGATTTCAAGGTCCTGCCTGGAGCGAGCATCCCTGGCAACACCGGCCAGGACAGTCTCCACCTGTTCATCCGGGTCTTCAGCCGGTCTGAATTCCAGACTGTCATACACGATCCTGCCATGATCAGTGACACGGATGGTGTTGTGAGCAACCTGGATCTGCAAAGCCCCTTTTTTCCAGTCAGGACAGGCTGAGCAAGGGGTGAACCAGCGGGCCAACCAGCGTTTTTTGACAATAGAGAGACGTTTTGCATCAAAAAAACAGGAAAAGGTCTCATCAAGGTTGTGGCGCATCTGGTTCACGCTTTCCGGTCTGCCCACATAGTCTTTGCATAGACCGCCTTTGACCTGGGCCTGCCACAGAACAAACTCCTCCCCGGTGTGATTATCCCCGGCCATGGATACCTGCCAGTCAGGAACCACCACAATCTCTTCCCGGAATCCATGAAAGTTCAAAAACTTGGAGATATCGGGCATACTTCCTATGCGAACCGTTCCCTGGGAGGTTTTTACAAGGTCGACATGCATACCGCAATACGTGATACGCTTTACCTTTGTACTCAATGGGATCAGACTGGTATGGGTCATGTGGGGGTTACATCCTTTGCCTAATGTAAAGGTTTACATTTTTTTGTTTATAGTACGAATCCGGTGGTACGAGCAAGTAAAAAATAAGCTGGACAAAATAAAATTTCTTTTGAATCAAAGAGTATGGATGCCACCAGATGATTTTATCTTGAATTTAATAAAAAAAATTGTTGACATGGATCATTGTGGATGGATATAGTAATGTAAACGCTTACAGGAGTGCTCATGAGTACGATTTTCGATGTGGCAAAGTTGGCGGGGGTATCCACGGCAACGGTTTCACGGGTCATCAATTCTCCGGAAATGGTACGTACCCAGACCCGTGAAAAAGTGACCCGGGCCATGAAAATCTGCAACTACAAATACAACTCCCTGGCCAGGGGATTTGCCACAAAGCAGTCCAACACCATTGGATTGATCATACCAACCATCAACAACCCCGTGTTTGCCGAATCAACCCGCGGGGTACAGGATTATGCCGATCTGCGCAAGACACAGGTCATCCTGGGCAACACCTACTACCAGTACGATCAGGAGAAAACCCTGGTGGATACCCTGCGGGAGAAACAGGTTGATGGTCTGATTATAACCACCACCAATCTTCGGGGAAACATTCTGAAAACCCTTGCAGACGAAAACTATCCCTTTGTTCTGCTTTACAGCACAATAAAAACGGGGCCGTTCTGGGCGGTGGGAATAGACAATTACCGGGGAGGATACAGGGTCATAGATCACTTCATTGCCCTTGGGCACAGGCGTATCGGAATGGTTGCAGGAAACTTTTCCATATCTGACAGAAGCTTTCACCGCTGGCACGGATACCGGCAATGCCTTCTGGATCATGGGATTGCCTATGATAAAAAACTCCTGATCCAGACAGACTATTCTTTGACCGAAGGCCAGGGTTCGGTCAAAACCCTGCTCAGTCTTGCAGATCCTCCGACAGCAATCTTCTGCTCCAATGATTATCTGGCTCTGGGCGCCATGAAAGGCGCAAGGGAACTGGGGCTGAAACTGCCTAAAGACCTTTCCATTGCCGGGTTTGATGATATCGAGATTGCATCTTATGTGATTCCTGCCCTGACCACGATCCGGCAACCGGCTTATGAAATGGGCAAACTCGGTGCCGAACTGTTGTTCCAGCGCATGGAAAATACTGCCAACCCCAGCCAGCGGATGCTTGACACAGAACTTATTGTCAGAGACTCGACAGCCAGGGTGCCAGGGTAGCCATTTCTTTAAACGACAAAAACCCTGGACACATTTCCGGGGCAAAACAAAACAAGATGGTTTCCGGGTATGACCCGGATTAAACGAAGGTTTGCTTTGTTAACAAACGCATAAAAAGGAGAAAATCATGAAAACTGTAAAATCAGGGATTCAAAAGGTCAGGGTGCTGCTGCTTGCAGTCATGTTATTGTCATTGTCATCCATGGCCTTTGCCACCGAACTTACCATGTTCTACCCCGTGGCCGTGGGCGGCCCTTTGACAAAACTGGTGGACAGTATGATTCAGGAATTCGAAGCCGAGCATCCGGAAATAACGGTGAAGGCAATTTATTCGGGAAACTATTCCGATACCATGACCAAGGCCATGACCGCGCTCAAGGGCGGCACCCCTCCCCATCTATCCGTGATTCTGTCCACGGAAATATTTACCCTCATTGATAACGACGCTATTGTGGCATTTGATGACCTGGTAAACAGTGATCAAGAAAAGCAATGGCTCGACAGTTTTTACCCCGCTCTCATGGCCAACAGCCGTACCGGCGGAAAAACCTGGAGCATTCCCTTCCAGAGATCCACCATTGTCATGTATTACAACAAGGAGGCTTTCCGCAAGGCAGGACTTGACCCTGAAAAGCCACCGGTTACCTGGGAAGAAATGGTTGCGATGGGCAAACAACTCACGGTCCGTGATGCTGACAGCAAGGTCACCCAGTGGGGCCTGGAAATCCCGTCAACAGGATATCCCTACTGGATGTTCGGCGCCCTGGCCAGCCAGAACAATCAGGTTCTCATGAACCAGGAAGGAAACCAGACCTATTTCAATAATCCTGATGCCGTAGACGCACTCCGGTTCTGGCAGGACCTGGGCAGAACACACCAGATCATGCCGGAAGGAACCATTGAATGGAGTACCCTCAGGACCGATTTTCTGGAACAGAAAACAGCCATCATGTGGCACAGCACCGGGAATCTGACCGCTGTCAAAAACAATGCCACCTTTGATTTCGGTGTTGCCATGCTCCCGGCAAAAAAACAACGGGGTACCCCAACCGGGGGCGGGAATTTCTATATCTTTAAACAGACAACGCCTGAAGAACGCAAGGCCGCTCTTACACTGATCCAGTGGATGACCCAGCCGGATAGAACGGCCCAATGGAGCATTGGGACAGGATATCTGGGCACCCGGCCCGATGCCTATGAAACCGATCTTTTAAAAACCTATATCAAGGATTTTCCTGCAGCAGCCGTTGCCAGGGACCAGCTGAAATATGCCGTTGCAGAGCTGTCGGTTCACGAAAACGGTAGGATTTATAAAACCCTCAATGATGCCATCCAGGCGGCTCTCACCGGATCAAAAACACCTGAAGCAGCGCTGGAAGATGCCCAGAAACAGGCTGACCGCATTTTAAAAAAATACCGCTAACCTTGTTCCCGGGTGCAGCGGGACGGCTGCACCCGGGACATATTAAGGACGTACCCCATGAAAACCTGGATATCAGGAACCGGACAATCTGTGGAAACCTTTGGGGCCTGGATGCTGGGAGTACTCTGGCTATTTCCTGTGATCTTCGCTTTCTGGAGCGCGTTTCATCCGGCTGAATTTTCAACAAGTTTTGAGCTGTTTGCGCCACTGACGCTGGACAATTTTGCCAGAGCCTGGTCCTATGCACCGTTCCCCCGGTATCTCCTGAACACTTTTATTTTGGTTACACTGATACTGGGCGCGCAGTTCATTTTGTGTACCCTGGCTGCGTATGGATTTGCCAGGTTTGATTTCCTCGGGAGCAACGTGGTGTTTGCTTTGGTACTTTTGCAGCTCATGATCATGCCCGAAGTGCTCTTGGTGGAAAACTACCGCACCATCAGCAGCCTTGGCCTTCTGGACACCATTCCGGCAATGGGCCTCCCTTACATGGCCAGTGCGTTCGGTATTTTTCTTTTACGCCAGTCCTTTAAGACCATTCCAAAGGAACTGGTGGAGGCGGCTCAGGTGGAAGGGGTATCAGCGGTGGGTATCCTCTGGAAAGTCTATGTTCCTCTGGCCAAGTCAACCTATATTGCCTATGGCCTGGTATCTGTCAGTTACCACTGGAACAATTTTCTGTGGCCGCTGGTGGTTACCAGCTCGGTTAACAGCCGTCCCCTCACCGTGGGTCTGGCCATTTTCGGGGCCCCGGAATCCGGGGTTGACTGGTCCATCATAACGGCAGCCACAGTCATGACCATGTCACCCTTGCTGGTGGCATTTATCCTGTTTCAACGCCAGTTTGTCCAGTCATTCATGCATTCTGGCATAAAATAAATTTCCAGTCCTTGCTGGAACCAAATGGTAACAAACGCCCATGTCATCAATCATTCTCCGCAAAATATACAAGCGCTGGGGCAGAACCCAGGCCCTTTCCGATATAAATTTTCAATGTGAAGACGGGACCCTTCTTGTACTTTTAGGCCCTTCAGGGTGCGGCAAATCAACCACCCTGCGTCTTATCGCCGGACTGGAGGCTCCAACATCAGGAACCATTGAAATCGGGGGAAAAGATGTGTCCAATCTACCGCCTGTAAAACGCAACATCTCTATGGTTTTCCAGAACTATGCCCTTTTCCCACACCTGAGCGTGGCTGAGAATATCGTGTTCGGCCTCAAGGCAAGAAACATTCCCAAACAGGAGCAAAAAAAACGGCTCAGGGATGCAGCCGACCTTTTGGGTCTATCAACCCTGCTTGAACGCAAACCTGCCCAGCTGTCCGGGGGACAGCGCCAGCGGGTGGCACTGGGCCGGTCCATAGTGGCACAGGTATCAGTTTGTCTCATGGATGAACCGCTGTCCAACCTGGATGCCAAACTCCGCCAGGAGATGCGCCAGGAAATACGATCCCTGCAGCAGCGTCTCAAAATGACCATGGTGTATGTCACCCACGATCAGGTGGAAGCCATGACCATTGCAGATAAAATTATTTTGATGAACAGCGGGCGGATCGAACAGCACGGCACCCCTGAAGAACTTTACAATTACCCGGCAACAGACTTTACCGGTAGTTTCATCGGCAACCCTCCCATGAATATCCTGACCCCGGATGAAACAATCCTGAAAGCGTTCTTACCCATACTTCCCGACCCTGATTCCTCCCCACCCTACTGCATTGGCATCAGACCTGAAAACCTGACCTTGTCCGGTGAGTCCGGGATCACGGTTCAGGTCATTACCACAGAATACCTGGGCGCAGACACGCTGATTGCCTGCCGGTGCGGCCAACAGGCCATTATGGTATCCCTCAAGGGTAAATCCACTGCCAAGGCTGGAGACGTACTAAGGCTCAACTGGGATCCGGAACATATGTATCTGTTCCATGCCAATACCGGAAAGTGGCTTCTGGAGACGAAAAAGGATCCATCCCCATGAAACAGACCTTTAAACTCACCTACTGGAATCATGTGAACGGCTGGCTCTTGGTTCTGCCTGCCGTTTTCATGATATCTTTGTTCACCCATTTTCCCATCGGTTCCTCGATGATTCACAGCCTGTTCTCCATGGGAACAGCTGTCCGGCCATCAACCTTTATCGGGTTGGAAAACTATGCGTTCCTGTTGGACGACGACATCTTCTGGAAAGTTTTGAAAAACAATCTGGTATATTCTTTGTGCACGGTGCCTCTGAGTATTTCTATCGCCCTGGGGATGGCCCTGCTGATCAACGGGAAAATCATGGGGCGGTCCCTGGTTCGTATGGCCTTTTTTACCCCCACCGTACTCCCCATGATTGCCGTTGCCAACATATGGCTTTTCTTTTACACCCCGGAATACGGGCTTTTTGATCAGATATTTGCCTTTTTCGGCGGCAGCAGCCACAACTGGCTGGGCAACCCGGACACAGCCCTGTTCTGCCTCATTGTCATGGTCATCTGGAAAGAATCAGGGTTTTTCATGGTGTTCTACCTTGCCGCTCTTCAGCAGATGTCTCCGGAACTCAGAGAAGCCGGTACCATGGAAGGTTCGAGCAGGTGGTACTACTTCAGACGGGTCACTTTTCCACTCCTCATGCCCACCACCTTGTTTGTGACCGTCAATGCAGTGGTGAACTCTTTCAAACTGGTGGACCATCTGGTGATCATGACCAAAGGAGGGCCGGACAATGCCACTTCCCTTTTGCTTTATTACATTTATGAAAATGCTTTCAGCTTCTGGGATACCAGCTATGCTGCCACCCTGACCGTTGTTCTGGTGGCCATTTTAGCCATTATCACCATCATCCAGTTTGCGGTTGTAGAAAAACGGATCCATTACCAATAAGTGAAAAACCATGTTTCGATTCATATTTAAAAAGGGAAACCAGGTCGAGAAAATGATCTATGCCTACCTGGAAAACTTTCACCTGATTCTGGAGCATTTCAGCCAGGCACTGATGTCGTGCATCGCCCGGAACCGGTGTGAAGAATTTGATTTTCTCACGGACCAGACCCACAAATATGAATCCAAGGCTGACGACATTCTGGATGAAGTCAATAACCTCATGTTTCGCAAAGCCCTGATCCCGGATTCCCGCGGAGATATTATGAACCTCCTCATTGCCCTGGACAAAATTCCCAATTATCTGGAAAGGGCCTTGTTCATGATCCGTTACCAGCGCCTGGCCATACCGGAGATTTTTGTGGAGGATCTACAGGATCTCATCCACACCAGCATTGAATCCTGCGAACTATTATTGAAACAGGTGGAACTTTTTTTGAAAAACGAGACAGGGACACGCTCCCTCATGGGAACCATCGACACCAACGAAAGTTACTGCGACCACATTGAAAGGCGGATTATATCACAATTATTCCAGTCAGAGCTGGATCCTTTTTTTAAACTCCAGTTCAAGGAACTGGTGGTGAACATGGGCGACATATCGGATCAGGCGGACAGGGTTTCAAAACTGGTCAACATCCTGACCCTGAAACGGCGCGTTTGATGTTCTCCCTGCTCGGAGGAGTCTTTCTCGGATGGTCCCTGGGTGCCAATGATGCCTCCAACATCATCGGTACCGCCGTAACCTCCAAAATGATCCGGTTCTGGCCGGCTGCCATCCTGGCATCCGTGTTCGTCATGATAGGGGCGGTGGTATCGGGACAGGCCGGCATTGAAACCATCAGTGGGCTGACCCCGCTGGATATTAACCAGGCTGTCATTTCATCGGTGGCAGCCGCTGTGACCGTAACCATCATGACCCTCATGGGACTTCCGGTATCAGCATCACAATCAGTGGTCGGCGCCATTATCGGCATCGGGATACTCAATGCCCAGCTTAATACAAGCGGGCTTGGAAAGGTTGTTCTGTGCTGGGTGGGAACCCCGGTGGGCGGGGCATTGATTTCCGTTATACTCTACAGAATCATGGCCTTTGCCTATAACAGTCTCACCATAACCCTGTTCAATGCAGACCGGATGCTCAGAGCCGGGCTTATTTTTTCCGCCATTTACGGCGCCTATGCACTGGGGGCCAATAACGTGGCCAATGTTACTGCTGTTTTTGTGGGTGCCCGCATGATCTCTATCCTGGCTGCGGCCCTCATCGGGGGCGGCAGTATTGCCTTAGGGATAATGACATTCAGTCGACCAGTCATGGAAACCGTGGGCAAGAAACTGGTCAAACTTGATCCTTTTTCTGCGCTGGTTGTATCCCTGGCCATGGCCATGACCATTCATCTCTACACCATGATCGGCGTGCCTGTCTCAAGTTCCCAGGCCGTAATCGGCGCTGTTCTGGGCATCGGTATCGTCAAGGGGGTCAACACGGTCAGCCCCAACACCCTGAAGCGGATTCTTCTGGCCTGGTTCTTCACCCCGGTTGTTGCCTGTACCATTGCCTTGATCATTACTTATCTGTCGCGGCTCCGCTATATGCCGCTTTAATGTGAAGCCCGCCTTTTCACAGGTGAGAAAAGAGGTTATCCGGCCATAAAAATCTCCTTTTACTTTGGCGCAATTAATGAAACAATAAAGCCATTTATACGGAGGACTACGCATGGCACGGTTTTTAAAAAACAGAGAAAAGGTAAAAGGCCAGAGTCCGGGTGCCCTCATATTTGTGGGAACCCAAAAAGTCGATACCGTAAACATGCGGCTTATTGACTATGATGACAAAAACCTTATTGAAAAGGAACTTGTGAACATCAAAGACGGCGCAGGTTACAAACAGACACCATCGGTGACCTGGATCAATATCAATGGCCTGCACGACGTACAGGCCATCGGAAATATCGGGCAGGCATTTGATCTGCATCCCCTTGTTATGGAAGATATTTTAAATACCGGACAGCGGCCCAAAATCGATGATTACGGGTCCTATATCTTCCTGGTTCTGAAAATGATCCGGTACGAAAGGCATACCCAGAAGATTATCAATGAACAGCTGAGTATGGTGCTGGCAGATACCTTTGTGCTGACC